>SHLN01000319.1 GCA_004283105.1 Acidimicrobiia bacterium | reverse complement strand
CGATCGAGTACACGGTGGAAGTCGCTCCGGAGTGCCTGGGCACGGTAGCGACCGGCTCGGTGGGTGATCGGATCTGGTTCGACCTCGACGAAGACTCCATCGGCGGCGACGCCGGCGACACTGACGGCGAGCAGGGCATTGCCAACGTCCAGGTGTTGCTGCGGGAATGTGCCGGCGGAATCCCAGGGGCTGCACTCAGCAGGACCTTCACAGATTCGGACGGCTTCTACTCTTTCGACAATCTGGCGCTCGGTCAGCAGTACTGCACCGAGGTGGTGGCGACGACTCTCCCCGAGGGGTTGAGCCGGACGAATGGCACCGGTACGCAGAGCGCGACGGCTTCGCTCGATGCCGGCAGTCCGAACGATCCGACGTTGGATTTCGGCTACTCGCTGGCGGATGCGACCCAGGCGGCCCTGGGCGACGAGGTCTGGGTTGACCTCGACGGCGACGGCGAGCGCGATGCGAACGAACCGGGGATCGAGGGTGTGGTGATCGAGCTTTCGACCTGCGCCGCCCCCGGTACGGTCCTCGCTACGAGAACGACCGACGCGGCGGGCTTCTACTACTTCGGCGAACTGGCTCCGGATTGCTACAAGGTCACGGTGCAGGCTTCGAGTCTGCCGACCGGCCTGATGCAAACGGCGGATCCCGACGCCACCCTGGACGGCATGGCAACGACCACGCTCGCCGGCGGTGACGTGGATCTGACGTTGGACTTCGGCTACAACGAAGATCCGAACGATCCGGTGCTCTACTGCATCTCGGACTACACCTGGTACGACGGTGACCGGGACGGCATCTTCGACGGCGTCAACGGTCCCGACGACGGCACCGACATCGCGCTTCCCGGAGTGACGGTTACCCTGCGTAACGGCCTCGGCGAGGCGGTCGCGACGACGGTTTCCGACGCCAACGGGTTCTTCGAGTTCTGCGGTCTGGTGGGCGACGACCCGACCACGACCGGAACGGACGAGGTCGAGGTTCAGTTGTACGTGATCGAGATCACGGACTCGGCCGGAATCCTGGATCCGTATACCGGCACCACGCAGCCCGGCATCGACGGGCGCAAGGAAGTCCTGGTCACGAACATGGACGTTGATGGCGTCAACTTCGGCTACGTCGACGAGGGCCTGCTCGAGCAGTGCGCGTTCACGACGCCGACTTCGATTCTCGGAGGTGGAGCGAACTTTATCGATCCTGCCGGCGAGTATCAGAACGACCTGGCATTCGACTTCGGCTGCCGAGCCCTGTACATGGTCGGTGACCGCGTTTGGCTCAATGCCGATGGCGATGCCGATGGCGGCGACTTCGGCGAGGAGACAGGGATCGGGAGCGTCACGGTCCGACTCACCAATGACGTGACCGGCGCGACCATGACGACGACAACGGAAGCCGACGGTTCTTACAAGTTCAACGGCGTCGGCCCCGGCGACTACACGGTCACCGTGGTCAGCGGCATCCCCGCGGGCTTCGTTCAGAACTTCGATCCCGACGGCGGCATCACCGGGCCCTTCGACGGCGAGCATTCGTTCAGCCTGGCCCCGAATCTGCCGATCAACTTCTTCAAGACTGACGTCGACTTCGGCTATGAAGAGCCGGTGGTCACGGTTTGCCTCCCGACGGTCGACTTCGAGTTCGATTCGGCTGGCAACATGTTCTCGGCGGGAGACATCCTGTCTACCCAGCTGGCGGGAATGACGGTCTCGACCAACGATCCATCGCATCCGGCGATGATCTTCGATAC
>SHLN01000169.1 GCA_004283105.1 Acidimicrobiia bacterium | reverse complement strand
GTCAGCCGGTGACCGGTGACCGGTGACCGGTGACCGGTGACCGTCTTATGCCAACGCCCGCCCGCCCAGCAACTCTTTGAGCTCGGCATAGAGCGCCGAGCGCGGCTCGACCCGGAACTCGTCGCCAAGCCGGAGCACCTTCATCTCGCCGGTCTCGTTCGTCATGTGCAGGAACACGGGGGCCGCGCCGGGGTGATTGTGGAGGACTCCCTTGAGCTTCGTGATGAGGGTCTGGGAGAGCGCCGCAGCCGCCACCTTGATCCGCAGCGCACCATCCGGGCGCAGATCGGGCTCCTTGATGGTCGCCGCCACGACCTTCACGTCATCGCCGCGATGGTCGAGCCTGCCCGTCACCACGAGAATGGCATCCTCCCGTACGAGCGGACCAACCTCGGCAACGGTCCGCGGGAAGCAGATCACCTCAACTCCGCCCTCGAGATCCTCTAGTTCGAAGAAGATCATCGGGTCGCCCTTGCGGGTGTAGCGCCGGGTGATGGACGACACCATCCCCCCGATCGTCACCTGGGTGCCGTCCGCCATCTCGAACAGGGACGGGACCGGGGCGGAAACCAGCCGGGTCAGTGCCGAGCCGGCCGAGAGGAGCGGATGGTCGGAGATGAAGAGACCGAGCATCTCCTTCTCGAAACCGAGCTTGACTTTCTGATCCCACTCGTCGACGGGAATCTCAACCGGCGTCAACTCGAGCGCCGACTCTGCTCCGCCGAACAAGCTGTACTGGCCGGCATGCGCGGCGCCGCGCCACTGTGTTCTCGAGATTCTGTTCGAACACGAGGGTGAGTCCCCGGCGGCTGTGACCGAGCGAGTCGAACGCGCCCGCCTTGATGAGCGATTCGATGGTGCGCTTGTTCAGCACCGAGAGGTCGACCCGGTTGATGAAATCGGTGAAGTCGGCAAAGGGCCCGTTCTTCTCCCGCTCGGTGAGAATCGCCTCAACGACTCCTTCACCAACGTTGCGGATGGCCGACAGCCCGAACGGAATGGAGCCGTCCCGGGCGATGAAGTCGAGCTCAGACCGGTTGATATCGGGAGTGAGGACCTCGACGTCCAGCTGGCGACACTCATTCAGATACAGGGCGGTTCGATCCTTGTCCTTCTTCGTCGAGGTGAGCAGGGCGGCCATGTACTCGGCGGGGTAATGGGCCTTCAGCCAGGCGGTCTGATAGGCCACCAGCCCGTAGGCAGCCGAGTGCGACTTGTTGAAGCCGTAACCGGCAAAGTGTTCGATGTAGCCAAATAGCTCGTGGCCGAGGGTCTCGGGATGACCGTTGGCGACACAACCGGCAACGAACTGCTCCTCCTGTTTTGCCATGACCGAGGCGATCTTCTTGCCCATCGCCTTACGGAGGAAATCGGCGTCGGCCATGCTGAACCCCGCCATGGTGCGAGCCACCTGCATGACCTGCTCCTGGAAGACCATGATCCCGTAGCTGTCGGCCAGCACCGGCTCGAGGTCGGGGTGGGGGTAGTCGACTTCTTCCCGTCCGTTCTTGCGGTCGGCATACTTGTTGTGCATGCCCGCCCCGAGCGGACCCGGGCGGTAGAGCGCGTTGAGGGCGACGATGTCGCCGAAGTGGTCGGGCTTGAGATTGCGCATGAGCGCCCGCATCGGCCCGCCCTCCAGCTGGAACACACCGATCGAGTCGCCTCGCTGCAGCATCTCGAACACGGCCGGGTCGTCGAGGGGCACGTGGTCGATGTCGACTCGCTCGCCGGTGTTCTTCTCGATGATCTCGAGAGCCCGCTCGATGGTCGACAGGTTGCGGAGGCCGAGGAAGTCCATCTTCAGCAGACCGAGCGCCTCGACGGCATGCATTTCGTACTGCGTGACGATCTCGGCTTCCTCCCCCTTCTGCTGGAGAGGCACGATCTCGGTGAGCGGGGTGGGCGCGATCACCACCGCAGCGGCGTGAATGGAGTCCTGGCGGCGGAGCCCCTCCAGGCCACGAGCCGTGTCGACGATCCGGCGGGATTCGCCGTCATCGGCAATCTCGTCGCGCAGCCCGGCGGCCGCCGAGTAGAAGTCACGGATGGCCGGATCGGCACCCTTGCCGGGGTCATTGAGACACTGTCGAAGGGTGGCCTCGACCCCGAGGATGGCCGGTGGCATGAGCTTGGCCAGTTTGTCGCCCTTCCCATACGGAAATCCGAGCACCCGGGCGGCATCCCGGAGCGCCTGGCGTCCCTTGATGGTGGAGAACGTGATGATCTGGGCGACGTGATCGGAGCCATACCGCTCGGTGCAATACCGGATGACTTCGGACCGGTAGCGCTCGTCGAAGTCCATGTCGATGTCGGGCATCTCGCGGCGGCCCGGGTTGAGGAAGCGTTCGAAGATGAGCCCGTACTCGATCGGGTCCAGGTCGGTGATGCGCAAGCAGTAGGCGATGATCGACCCGGCGGCGCTCCCCCGGCCCGGCCCGGTGCGGATACCCTGCTCACGGGCGTATCGGATCAAGTCCCATACGATGAGGAAGTACGCAGGAAACCCCATCTCGGCGATGACCCGCAGCTCGTACTCGACCCGTTCCCGAACCTCGGCCGGCAGGACGTCCCCGTACCGCTCCCGTGCGCCGGCCTCGACCAGTTCGCGGAGATAGGACTCCTCGGTGTGACCCTCTGGAACCGGGAACCGGGGCAGCAGGAAGTCGCCAATTGGGAGGGTGGTCTTGACCCGGGAGGCGATGAGCAGCGTGTTGTCACAGGCACCGGGGTAATCGCTTTCCGGGAACAGGGCGCGCATCTCCGCCGCCGATTTCAGGTAGTAGCCGGTGCCGCTGAATCGGAACCGATTCGGCTCGTCGATCGTGGCTCCGGTCTGGATGCAGAGGAGAACGTCGTGAGCTTCGGCTTCCTCGGGGTGGGTGTAGTGCGAGTCGTTGGTGGCCAGCAGCGGCGCCCCGAGCTCTGAGGCGATCTTGAGCAGGTCGGGCATGATCTTGCGTTCGGCCGGGATGCCGTGATCCTGCACTTCGACGAAGAAGTTGTCCTTCCCGAAGATGTCCTGATACATGGCCGCCGCTTCCAGGGCAGCCGGATAATCCCGCGCCAGGCCGGTATTGCCTTCCTCGCTGGAATCGGGGCCGAGGAGCTGGGGAACGTGGCCGCCCAGGCACCCGGTGGTGGCGATGATGCCCTCCGAGTGCTCCGCCAGTAACTCGGCGTCCATGCGGGGCTTGTAATAGAACCCCTCCAGGTACGCCTTGGAGGCCAGCGCCATGAGATTGCGGTAGCCGACGTCGTTCTCGGCCAGCAGCACCATGTGATAGCGGCGATCTTCGTGCCGGGGAGGGCGGTCGAAGCGCGAGCCGGGGGTGATGTACGCCTCGATCCCGATGATGGGATTGATGCCGGCCTGGTCGGCGGCCCGGTAGAAGTCCACCGCGCCGTACAGGACGCCATGGTCGGTAATGGCGATGGCGGGCTGCTCCATCTCGGCCGCTCTGGCAACGACATCCTTGACCCGAGCGGCTCCGTCCAGCATCGAAAACTCCGTGTGGAGGTGGAGGTGGGCGAAGTTGGCCCGGCTAGAAGGATCGCTCATCGAGAACTACACGCCTGTAAGTAGGCACCCAACATAGTGGACGCGAGGGCGGTCCGTAAAGCCGGGAAACCCACATCGAATCCATCCGCCCCGGGGCTAGGCTCGGCCGGAAAATCGAGCCGGAAAGTAGACACATGCGTATCGGTATCTTGACTGGCGGCGGCGACGTCCCGGGCCTCAATCCTTGCATCAAGGCCGTCGTGGAACGGGTCGCCAACGAGGGCCACGAAGTGGTCGGCATCAGAAGAGGCTGGGCCCCCTTCGTGCATTTCGACCCGGACAACCCCGTCGACCGCGACGAGTGGTTCATCGATCTCGACCCGATCACCGTTCGAACCGTCGGTCGCACCGGCGGAACGTTTCTCCATACCTCCCGCACCAATCCGAGCAAGGTCAAGCCTTCCGATCTCCCCACCCATCTGGCCGATCGGGCCACCGATGAAGTGACCGTCGACGTGACCGATCATGCGCTCCGGGTTATCGAGAGCGAGGGCATCGACGTGCTCATCCCCATCGGCGGCGACGACACACTCTCCTACGGCCTCCGCATGCACGAGGAAGGCGTCCCATCCATCGCCATTCCGAAGACAATGGACAACGACGTGCACGGGACCGACTACTGCATCGGATTCTCGACCGCCATCACCCGCGGGGTGGAGTTCATCAACAACCTCCGTACGAGCACCGGGAGCCACGAACGAATCGCCGTGGTCGAGCTGTTCGGCCGCTACAGCGGGGAAACGTCGCTCGTGACGGCCTACCTGGCCGGCGTCGATCGAGCCATCATCTCGGAGGTCCCGTTCGACATCGACCGGCTCAGCGACATGCTCGTCGAAGACAAGCGCCGCAACCCGAGCAACTACTCGATGATGACCATCTCCGAAGGAGCCAGCCTGGCAGGCGGGGACATCGTCGTCACCGGTGAAGCCGATGCCTACGGGCACCGCAAGCTGGGTGGGATCGGGACGCTCACCGGCCAGCTCATCAAAGAGCGCACCGGTTCGGACATCATCCTCCAGGAGGTTGGCTACCTGATGCGCTCGGGCGCGCCGGACTCCCTCGACCTCATGGTTGCCACCAACTACGCAGTCATGGCCGCCGACCTCGCCATGGAGAACGCCACCGGACGAATGGTGGCGTTGCGGGGCGGCACCTATACGAACGTCCCCATTTCGGTCACCGGCGAAGGCGTCAAGCGGGTCGACGTCGGCGAGCTCTACGACGAGCCCAACTACCGCCCCAAGGTGCGCCACGTGTCCGGCAAGCCGATGTTCCTCTACTGACATGAACGTCCTCGGAGTTCTCACCGCCGGCGGCGACTGCCCGGGGCTCAATGCCGTCATCCGGGCCGTCGTCGTTCGGGCAACCGAGACCCATGACGCCGAAGTGGTCGGCATCCAGAACGGCTGGGAGGGCCTCATGGAGGGGCGCACGAGGCCGCTCGATCGTGACGATGTGCGCGGCATCCTCGCCCGGGGAGGGACCATTCTCGGGACGTCCCGCCTCGATCCATACGTGCACGGAGATGGGTACGAGAGCGTGCGCGCGACCATCGAAGCCAACGACATCGATTCACTTGTTGTGATTGGCGGCGACGGCACCCTCAAGACGGCCATGCAGCTCTACGACGACGGTGGGCTGCCGGTCATCGGAGTGCCGAAGACGATCGACAACGACATCGCCGCCACCGACGTCACCTTCGGCTTCGACACGGCGGTCCAGATCGCCACCGAGGCCATCGATCGACTCACCACTACCGCCGAGGCTCACAACCGGGTCATGCTCGTTGAGGTCATGGGACGCACCAAGGGGTGGATCGCGGCCTACGCCGGCATCGCAGCAGGCGCCGATGCGCTCATCATTCCCGAGGTCGACTATGACCTCGGGAAGATCGCCAAGATCATCCGCAAGCGCCACCGGCGCGGGCACACCTACTCGGTGGTCGTGATTGCCGAGGGCGTCGACCCGCCGGCCGGCCTCGACGTCGAGGAGCGTGTCGACCAGTTCGGGTTCAAACGCCTCGGCGGGGTGGCCTACGCGATCGGTCACGAGCTGGAACGCCACACCGGCTTCGAAACACGAGTGACGGTCCTCGGCCACCTGCAGCGAGGCGGCACCCCATCGGCAACCGATCGAGTCCTGGCAACCCGCTTCGGAG
>SHLN01000168.1 GCA_004283105.1 Acidimicrobiia bacterium | reverse complement strand
GCAGGCGGTGCGCAACGCCGCCGAAGAAGCCCGCGCGCGCCCCACGGCGCCGCCATCGTCACGGGCGGAAGCGGCAAGGCCGGGCGGGCGGTTGTAGCCGATCTCGCCGAGCATGGGTACGACGTCCGCAACGTGGACCTGGCGGCCGGCCATGATCCCGACGCACCCACTCTCGATGCCGACCTGACCGATCTCGGTCAAACCATCGACGCTCTCAAAGGAGCCGACGCGGTCGTCCATCTAGCGGCGATCCCGGCGCCCAACATCCTCCCCGACGAAGCCACCTTCCGCATCAACACGATGAGCACCTACAACGTGTTCTCCGCCGCGGTCACGCTCGGCATGGAGCGGGTGGTGTGGGCGTCGAGCGAGACGCTCATCGGCATCCCGTTCGATCGCGAGCAGCCGCGTTACGCACCCATCGACGAGGACCACGAGCGACTCCCGGAGTTCCACTACGCGCTGGCAAAGCTGGTCGGGGAGGAGATGGCCGGCCAGTTCTCCCGTTGGAGCGGCATCCCCTTTGTCGGACTCCGCTACTCGAACATCATGGAACCGACCGACTACGAGCGGTTCCCGACCTTCTGGGATGATCCGATGATCCGGCGCTGGAACCTGTGGGGATACGTCGATGCTCGCGATGTCGCCCAGGCGACCCGATTGGCCCTCGAAGCCGACACCACGGGTTCCGACAACTTCCTGGTGGCAGCAGGCGATACGTGTATGAAAACGTCGAGCGCCGACCTCATGGCGGCGGCATACCCGGACGTGCCCATCCGGCGGGAGTTGGCTGAATTCGAAACGCTCCTGTCGGTCGACAAGGCACGAGACGTGCTCGGATACGAGCCCGCCCACTCCTGGCGCCGGTACGTCTAGCTGAAGCGCAGTTCCCCGTGGGCCCCGTCGGGCACCGCCGGCGCGATCGGACGAACCGGATCGACGATGCGATAGGCCTCATTCGGCGCCGGCCGATCGTCCGGTTCGCCCCGATTCGGCCACAGTGCCATCGCCCGCTCGGCGAGGGCGGTGATCGTCAGCGACGGATTCACCCCCAGGTTGGCGGCCACCGCCGCGCCATCGGTGACGTGGAGATCGGGGTACGAGAAGATCCGATGGTACGGGTCGATGACGCCCGAGTCGGGCGAGTCTCCGACGCAAGCGCCGCCGAGAATGTGAGCCGTCAACGGGATGTCGAGCAGCACCTCATTGAGCGAGCTTCCCGCCATGCCGCCCATGTGCTCGGCTCCGGCCCGGGCGGCCTGATTGGCCACCGGGAGGTAGGTCGGGCTCGGCCTACCGGTGTCGTGGGCCGAGGTGAGACGGGTTCCAAACAGGCCCTTCTTGTGGAACACCCGCAGGCTGTTGTCGATGCTCTGCATGACGAGCAGGATGACGGTGCGTTCCGACCAGCGGCGGACGGACAGTGACCGGACGAACGTCACCGGATGGCGGATCATCGCCGCCAGAAACTTCAGCCAACGCGGCACTCGCCCGCCACCATCGACGAGCATCGTCGTCAACAGTCCCATCGAGTTGCTGCCCTTCGGGTAGCGGACCGGTTCGATGGTGGTGTCGGCGTCGGGATGGATCGACGAGGTAATAGCCACGCCGTGTGAGTAATCGGTCGCAGCGGTCCGGGCGAGCGACCCGACGATGGCCTCCGAGTTCGTCCTGACCTGGTAGCCGAGCCGCTCAGAAAGAGCGGGTAGTCGATCTGCATCGCGCAGTTTCATGAGCAGGCGGGTCGTTCCGAGCGCGCCGGCGGCGAACACCACCTGCTCGGCCGTGTAGGTGCGGGTGCGGCGGAACAGGCGGGCACCCGGCTTCCGAGCGGTGATCCGATAGCCGCCCCCGTCGAGCGGTTCGAGGTCCACCACCTGCTGATCGGGATGGACGTGCGCCCCCCGCTTCTCGGCCAGATGGAGGTAGTTCTTGTCGAGGCGGTTCTTGGCGTTGTACCGGCAGCCGACCATGCACCCGCCGCAGTGTCGACATCCCGCCCTCGACGGCCCTTCGCCCCCGAAGTAGGGATCGGGGACTTCCTGGCCGGGGTTGCCGAAGTGCACGGCGACATCGTTGAGATGGAAGGTGTGTTCGACGCCGAGGTCCCGCCCGATGGCTCGCATGACCTGGTCGGAGTTGGTTTCGAACGGGACCCGTTCTGCGCCGAGCATGCGCCGGGCCTGGTCGTAGAACGGCGCGAGCTCCTTCTTCCAGTCGGTGATGTGGCTCCACTGCGGGTCGTCGAAGGCGTCGTCGAGTGGCTCGTAGCACACGTTGGCCCAAACGAGCGACCCTCCGCCCACGCCGGCCCCCGAGAGAATGAGCACGTCTCGCAGCAGAGTGAGACGCTGGATGCCACGAAGTCCCAGCTTGGGGAACCAGAAGAACTTGCGGATGTTCCAGCTGCTCTTGGGAAGGGTGTGATCGCGATAACGCTTGCCTGCTTCCATCACCCCGACTCGATACCCCTTCTCGGTCAGGCGAAGCGCGGCCACGCTCCCTCCGAATCCACTGCCGATCACGGCAACGTCGTAGTCGAATCCCATGGGGAGAGGCTAATCAGTCCCCGGTCCCCGGTCCCGAGTCGGCGATGAGCTCGAGGGCGAGTTCAGTCTCCGGTACTTGTCCCCACGACATCCGATTCAGCCAAGCCCTCCGCAGCGTCCATCTCCGGAATCGCCACCAGCGCCAGGGCGGAGATACTGGACTCATATCCGACGACGTCGACGCCGGTATCGAGGATCACCCGGTAGTCCGGGCCCTCGGTCGTGGTTGGCGTCACCTCGTCGGCGCCATCGAGGTCCACGGCCGGTGCCGCAGTTTGTGGAGGGGGCGCCACGGGGACGAGTTCCACATCCACCTCGGTGGCGGGTGCGCCCGCCTGGGCTGGGAAGTTGATGGTGATGGCCATCAACAACGGAACCATCGCCACTACGAGAACCACGAGTGTTCTCCGAGCTGAATTCGACCCCACAGTCATACAGTTCCTCATATTGAATGTGGGTTCATCGGGGTCGACTTGCGACCACTTTAGGTGTTTTTCAATCTCTCTCAGAGAGGAGATATGCCCAATCACTGCGACCACAAGGCCAAACGGCCCTGGCCGATCCAGGTCCCCGGCGCGTACCCTCACGTCAGGATTGCTAGGCGAAGGAGTCTCCAATGAGCCACGACAGCTGGGCAGAGCCCTGGAAGATCAAGATGGTCGAACCGCTCCGGATGACTACCCGGGAAGAGCGTGAGGCCGCCATCCGCGACGCCGGGTACAACTCGTTTCTCCTCCGCTCGGACGACGTCTATATCGACCTCCTCACCGACTCGGGGACCTCGGCGATGTCCGACTACCAGTGGGCCGGCATCATGCTCGGGGACGAGGCCTACGCCGGGTCCCGCTCCTTCTATCACCTGGTCGACGCCGTCCACGAGGTCTACGGATATGAGGAGGTCGTTCCGACCCACCAGGGCCGGGGCGCCGAGCACATCCTCAGCCAGATCCTCATCGAGCCGGGCGACGCCGTACCCGGCAACATGTACTTCACGACGACCCGCTTCCACCAGGAGCATGCCGGCGGCCACTTCTACGACGTGATCATCGACGAAGCCCACGAGCCCGACAGCCTCCATCCGTTCAAGGGAAACATCGATCTCGCCAAGCTGGCGGCCGTGGTCGAGGAGTACGGGGTCGAGCGGATCCCCTACGTGTCCTTCGAGACGAACGTGAACATGGCGGGTGGCCAGCCGGCATCCATGGCCAACCTCCGCGAGGTGTACGAGTACTGCTCGGCCAACGGCATCCTCGTGATGCTCGATGCCACCCGGGCTCTCGAAAACGCCTATTTCATCCAGCAACGCGAGCACGGCTACGCCGACACGCCCATCCACGACATCCTGCGGGAGATCTGCTCGTACTCGGACGGGGCGACCGTGTCTTCCAAGAAGGACAACCTCGTCAACATCGGCGGGCTCTTGCTGCTGCGCGATCCCGAGCTGGCCCGCAAGGCCCGCTCGCTGCTCGTGGCATTCGAGGGACTTCACACCTACGGGGGTATGTCCGGACGGGACATGGAAGCCCTCGCCCGTGGCATCGAGGAGATGGCCGCCTCCGATACCCACGTCCGGTCTCGGGTCGGACAGGTGGAATACCTCGGTGATGGCCTCATCAAGCACGGCATTCCGATCGTGCGACCGGTCGGCGGGCACGCGGTGTTCCTCGACGCCCGCGCCATCCTCGATCACCTCCCCCAGGAGCACTTTCCCGCCGCGGCCCTCACCGCCGCCCTCTACCTGGATGCCGGGGTGCGGGGAATGGAACGCGGGATCGTTTCGGCCGGGCGGGACAAGGAGACCGGCGAGAACCACCACCCCAAGCTCGAGCTGACGCGCCTGGCCATCCCCCGCCGGGTGTATACCCAGTCGCACATGGACGTGACCATCGAGTCGATCGCCCGAGTCCACGAGAATCGGGAGGACGTCCGCGGCCTCCAGTTCACCTACGAGCCGGAAGAGCTGCGGTTCTTCCAAGCAAGGTTTGAACCAGTCGGCTAACGATTCCTCAGGGATTGAGGGCGAGCCGGAGTGCGTCGGCGGGTGTCCAGAGCTTGCAGTAAGCGAGTCCTGTGTTCCGGGGGTCGTCGAGGTCGGCGTCGGCTGCCACCACCAGGCGTGACGAGCTGATCGTCACGGTCGGACCGTCGCGCACCACGTCCACGGCGCCCGCCAGCCAGGCCGGACCCGCATCGTGGTCGATATCGAGAGCGAACTCGACCTCTCGGCCGGAGGACTCCCAGAAGCGCCGCTCGGCTTCCGTGAGCTGGGTCAGCGCCCACTCCCAGGCCGCCCGGTTGGCCTTGGCACAGCTGCCCGGATCTCCGGCCGGGGTGGCTCCTTGCGCAGCAAAGAAGTCCTGGCTCTTGTGCTTGCACCAGAGCTCTCCCGTGAGGATCGGAGGGGCGTCGAGCACGGTGTGCTGTCCGATCTGGAATGGGTGCATCGGGACATGCACCACGCCTTCGTCATCCACCAAAGGTTTGCTCTCGACGAACTCGTTCTCTGCTCTGAACTCATCGACGCTCACCTCTGGGAGGCCGGAAGCGAGATTGGCCATGATTTCTTGAGAGCGTTCGCACCACGATCCCTCGAGATCGGCGGCGGCCGCGTAGCGGGCATCGGGGGCCTGGAGCAACCCGGCTTCGATGCTGGCCATGAAATGGGCGGTGGCCTTGGCGGCGAGCTGTGCTTGGGCCTCCTGGGAGATCAGCGGAGCACCGTCACCATCCTGAGTGCCGTAGAAGCCGAACTGGGCGTGATTGCCGCCTTCAATTGCCACGTAGCGGGTTTCGGCGGGAAGGTAGCCACGGTTTGCGTCTATCTCGCCGACGGTGGTGAGACCGTCCTCGGATCCATAGATGCTGGTGACGGCCAGCTCGATGTCCGGAAGGTCTGCCATTTCGTCGAGGTACGAGGCCCACAGCACGAGGCCCGACACGATGCTCTCAGCACGCTCGTTCGCCGCATAGGTCGCTGCAGCGACGCCACCCAGAGAGTGCCCGCCGACAAACCACGTGTTGATCTCGGGGTGGGCGGCCACGACATCGTCGACCCGGTCCTCGTTGCCAAGGCTCACCCCTCCCGGCACCGGCACGAGCGCGACGAAGTATCCCGAATCGGCGACGATGTGAGCAAGCGGCGCGTAGGCCCGGATGTCCACCGACGCGCCCGGGAACAGAAT
>SHLN01000167.1 GCA_004283105.1 Acidimicrobiia bacterium | reverse complement strand
GTCGATCACGACCGAGACCCACGGATACCAGCGCGCCTTCATTTCCCGGAGGGCTGTGCGGTCGTAGAGGGCGGGGTGCGAGCGAGCGATCTCGAGCCGTGCCTCCTCAAACCGCGCTTCGGTGGAAACACTCATCGAAATTCCGTGCTGGCGGTACCGGAACAGTGCCCGGGGGACCTCGACCTGATCCCACCCGGCTTCGAAGAACCGGATCCACAGATCCCAATCCTCGTTGCCCTGCCGGCGGCTGGTGTCGTAGCCGCCTACCGACCGCCAGGCCTCCGTCCGGATGAGCGCACAGCCCACGACCGAGGTTGACAGCAGCAGCTGATAGGGGTTGTAGGGACGGTCGATCCAGATGAGGTCTTGATTCCCGAACAGCCGGGTCCAGGTGTGAGCGAAGGCAGCCTCCGGATTCCGATCGAGCGCCTCGACCGTGGCGGCGAGGAAGGGGGCCGTCAGTTCGTCGTCGGCGTCGAGCGGCACGAGATAGCGGCCCCGGGCCGCGGTCATTCCGGCGTTGCGGGCGGCCGGAAGACCACGATTGCGCTGCCGGATGATGCGAGTGCGGGGATAGTGCAGTGAGCGCAGCACGGCCCTGGTGGCCGGATCGGTGCTGCCATCGTCGACGATCACAATCTCCCAGGACGGAAACGACTGGCGGAAGACGCTCCGGATGGCGTCGTGGAGGAACTGACCCTGGTTGAAACAGGGGATGACGATCGAAACGACCGGATCCGATAGCTCGGGAAGGCTCCCGCGCCAGGTTGCCTGCATCGTCTCTCGTTCCCAGCTGCCGGCGGCCCGGCGTCGGCGCCAGCGACGGAAGGCAGGCGAATCGACGGCGGTGGCAGCCAGACGGTCGGCAACGGCCTCGGGCAGGCCGTCGAGGAGCCGGTCGGCCCACTCGAACCGAACCGGGGGGACCGCGGCCGGCGGATTGGTCGCCGCCTCGATCCGCCGCAGTGCGGCCGTGGCGAGGCCGGACTGGGTGCGCCGGTGGCGAGGGACCACCGGGTAGTAGGGCTCGAGTGGATCGGAGTAGCTCGGGAGCGGGGCCCGTGCCATCGCCTCCCGCATGCCGGGATCGGAAACGACCTCACCGATGACCCGGCCGAGGTCCTCGGTGGTTCCATCGTAGAAGCGGGCACCGGTCCGATACCCGAAGAACGGCCGGAACTCGGGATGCTGGGGCACGATGATGGGAAGGCCGAGACTCCGGCACTCGTGGGCGGCGTAACAGAAGGTCTCGAAACGGGTCGGGAACACGGCCAGCCAGGCCGAGGCGAGCTGTGCCCCGAGCTCAGACCGATCGATCGGGCCCTCGAAGCGAACCCGCTCCTGCAGGTGTTCGGGGACGAGCGACCGGAGATGCTCGGACACCGAGGCGCCGGTCTCCACATCCCAGCCGTCCGGACCGACGAAGCGCACAATGGCTTGGTCATCGGCTTCGAGGAGCGGAAGGCTGGCCAGCAGAAGGTCCTCCGATCCCTTTTCTTCGCCGAGGCGTCCGTAGCCGACGATCTCGGGCGCGGGCGCCGGTATTCGGGGCGATCGAACCAGCTCGGCCAGGGGTGGCTGGCCGATTCTGACCCGGTCGGGCTCGAGCCCGAAGTGAGCGATGAGCACCTCGGCCATCGCAGGGGAAGGAGCAATGACCGCATCCGCCATCCGGTAGGCCTCGCGTTCCATCGTTCGCATGAGCCGGAGGTGGTCGGGATCGGACCCGAGGCGGGTGAGCACGAGATCGAGCGGTCCATGCGCTCTGATGGCAATCGGTGTTTGATCGAGCGCGAGCATGCCCCGCCGCATGAGCGCCCACAGTCCGAGCCCGTGGAAGTCTTCGAACTCGACGAGGTCGGGGCGTTGCGGGAGTCCGGCCACGGCCTCGGCGGCTGCCCGCGCATCGGCGAGGTGCTGGGTCGGTGCGGCCCGATCGGGGACGCCCGGCTCGATCCAGGTGACCGGAATCCCGGCCGGCGGGGCTGCTTCTGGAGGCGAGCCGACGATGAGCACTTCTACCCGGTGACCGGCCTCGCCGAGCTGGGAGGCAAGCCGGGCCACCACGGTTCCCGCACCGCCGGGGCGGACCGGGTCCAGCTCGGTGCCGACGAACACGATGTACATCAGGAGAATCGCGATCCGACCAGCCACCCGAGGCTCTGCGAGAGCAACTGCAGGGTGTGGGCGACCGGAATGAGCAGGTACTTCCCGATACCGTCGGCCCAGCGATACTTGAATCTCGTCCGACGGACGGCGGACACCGCCAGCGGGACGAGCGCGATCGGTATGAGCCACCAGGCGATGAACGCGCCAAGAACGGCCGCTAACACGCTCCCCCAGTAGCCGACCAGGATTCGTGAGTAGGCGCCGCCTCTCAGTCCGGCCCGGCCGTCACCCCGTCCCCACGCGAACGCCTTGCGCACCATGGCCCACAGGCCCTCCGGCGGCCGCCATTGGATGAGCGCGTCGCCCTCGAAATATGGCTCGAACCCGGCGGCCTTGGCCCGCTCGCCGAACAGGGTGTCCTCTGCGGCCGCCATTCCTTCCGGGAACCCACCGACTCGATGCCAGAGCTTCTTGCGGAACGCCTGCGAGGCGCCCGGCGGGGTCATGTGGTCGGGGTTGATCTCCTCTCGCACGCTCATGAGCACGAGACCGGCACAGGTTGATCGGAGATTGGCACCCCGCGGCACATAGAACCCGGACACCCAATCCTCTCCCCGGGCGAACGGTGCCGTGATTCGTTCAAGCCACTCGGGCTCCGCCACGCAACCGGCGTCGATACAGGCGACGATGTCGTGACCGGCGGCGGCAATGGCGGCGTTGCGGTTTTCGCTGATCCCACCCGGACCGTCGACGACCCGCAGTTGCGGATTGGCCTCAGCGAGCGTGTCGAGAATCTCTCGCGTTCCGTCGGTTGAGCCCCCGTCCGCCACCACGATCTCGGTGGGAGGAACCGTCTGATTGAGCAACGACTCGATCAGGGCTTCGATGCTTCCCCGCTCGTTGAGGGCCGGGGTGACGACAGACACATTCATGGCCGCGCCATTATCGCTGCTGTCGGGGCGTGGGTGAGCGACCCGGGCCGCTAGCCGGGGAGAATGACCCAGCGGCCCGTCACGGGCGTGACGGCTGCTCCGATCGGACCGGCCCGCAGAACGTGATCGGCGACCACCTGGGAGTTCGACAGGCGGAAGTACCACAGGCCTGCGTCGTCGTCGTGCCAGGCCACGGTATCCACCCCATCACCCGACCAGTCGCCGGCGATGACGGTGTCGGCTTCGCTGCCAACGTAGAACGTGATGTCGGCGGGGCCGGAAGGGCTGCCGAGGAAACGCATGGCAACGAGGCCGTCGGCAGCACGGTAGAGACCGAGGTCGTCGCGGCCATCGCCGTTGAAGTCGCCGGCGAATGGCTGGCTGCCGGGTAGGGCGAACTCGAAGTCGAAGTCGGCGAACTGGGTCCGGAGCGCATTCGAAACGTAGAAGCGGTTGTTGGAGGGGCGATAGATGCTCAACGTGTCGCGCCCGTCTGCGTTCCAATCCCCTGCCAGCGGAATATCGCCCCCGATGCCGAAGAAGAACTCGGTAGAGGCGATTCCGGTGCGATTCCGGTTGGAGATGTAGGCGTAACCGTTCGACGGTCGGAACATGCCCGGAGTCGAAACGTTGTCCCCATCCCAATCGCCCAGGAGCGGCACGTCTCCGGGAACGCCGAAGAAGTACTCGTGGTAGTCGCCCCCCTCCCAGGACAGGTTGTCGCGCAGGTTGAACTCGAGGCCCCCGGTCACGTACCCGATCTTGTCGCAACCGTTTGGCCCGACACACTCTGGCCCGGCGTCCCAGGCGTTCAGATCGGGATGATCGAACCAGGCCGTCAGATCCTCGCCGGCCGTCCTGCGGCCTCCCAGGTAGACGGCCACGTCGCCGTCTTCGAAGTGATAGATGTCGGCACGGCCGTCACCGTCGTAGTCGCCCACCCGCGCCGCTCCAGACTTCGGTACCGCAACGGACCAGTACGGACCGGTGGAAAACCCGGTGTCGAACCCGTTTGCCACGTACACCTGCTGACCGACCGAGCTGATCGCAAACAGGTCGAGCGATCCGTTGCCGTCGTAGTCGCCGAGACCGTACCGGTTCCACTGTGGCCGCGCCCCGGTCGATGCCGTTACCAGGGGGGTCTGGAAGCCGTTCCCGTCGAGAATGGATAGGAAGCCGTTCCCGTCGATAACGTACGCGTCGACCGCCCGGTCGCCGTTGTAGTCGCCGGCCAACAGCACGGCTCCGTTGGTCACGCCGAGAGAAGACTGGGCGAGGACTTCGGTGAATCGATCGGCCTCCCCCACGGTGTCACCGTAGATCGTGACCTGGTCGGTGCCCCAGTCGACGACCCACAGGTCATCCCTGCTGTCACCGTCGTAGTCGGCGAAGGTCACGCCGTGGGTGGCGGGGCCGCCACTCACATTGATGTTCTCGCGGATGCCGACATCGCGGAAGTCTCCGAACGCCGAGACAATCTCGAGACGGATCTCTCCATTGCCGAGCCAGCGCCAGGCGTAGATGTCGGGAGCCCCGTCCCGGCTGCGGTCGGCTATCTCGTAGGTCCAATCGGCCGGCTCGATGCCGACCGGACCGCTGAAGCCGGTCCTCTGGAACCCCTCGAGGCTCGTGACCGGCGAATGCGGCGCCGGGGTGGTCGAATACCCCGGGGTGGCGGACGGGCCCATCCAGGAGAAGTGCATGGCATCCTTGATCGACTCCCAATCCCCTCCCCAGCAGAAACCGGCGTCCTGCCACGCCTGCACGTACCACTCGGGCATGTCGGTGACGAGAACCGGTGGGTCGTCGGTGTTGTAGGGGTTCTGAGCAGGATTGATATCGACGGCCGTCCCGAAGGCGTGGAACGACATGCGCTGGCTGCCCCCGGTGACCGCCCGGTATGCGTGCCCGAAGGCAGCCGTGACCGGGTAGTAGTTGCCCTTGGCATACTCAGCAGCCAGGTTCTCGTTGACGAGCTCAAACGCCGGCAGCGCCAGAGCATGGACCCGGACGGTTCGCGATGACCGGTACGGCCTCCAGGTCACAAGCTGGCTGTCGATCGAATACCCGTTCCGTCCGAAGAAGTCCCCGAACGGGCCGTACACCGGCTCCGATAGCGGCATCCAGCCGCCATTCTGCGAAAGCGGGCCCCGGAAACCGGCGGTACCGCAGGTGTGACTCTCCGTGAAGTTGGTGGCCGCCGCGGCAGGCGCCATCGGGGGAACGAGGAGACTGGCGACGAGCGCCAGCAACGCAATGAGTGTTCGAGTCCAGCGCATCATCGGGGGCAATATAGCTCTGCCGACTGCCTACTGAGCACCGAAGCCGGAGAGAACCGTCCACACACTCCGCCCGAGGATCGAAAGGTCGAGCCAGGGCGACACGTGTTTGAGGTAGTAGAGGTCATAGGAGAGCTTCTCGACGGTTTCGATCTCGTTATCGGCGTAGCCGAAGTTGACCTGAGCCCAGCCGGTCACTCCGGGCCGGATCAGATGACGGTGAGTGTAGAACGGAATCGTCTGCCCGAATCGCTCGACGAACGGGATCTGCTCAGGCCTCGGTCCGACAAGGCTCAGGTCGCCCTTCAAGACGTTCCAGAGCTGGGGAAGCTCGTCGACCCTGAACCGTCGCAACCCCCTCCCGACCCTCGTGAGCCGCTCGTCGTCCGGGACGGCGAACTGGGCTCCGGTAGCGTCGGCTTCGTCCACCATGGTCCGGAACTTGTAG
>SHLN01000166.1 GCA_004283105.1 Acidimicrobiia bacterium | reverse complement strand
GACGAGCGACGAGCGACGAGCGACGAGCGACGAGCGACGAGCGACGAGCGACGAAGAATTAGGCAGCCAGCCGTCCGCTCCTTCGCAAGACGGCGCGTAACCGGGCGACTATTTCCGGGTCGTAGTCGTAGGCGGTGCGCCGGTGGAGGACCTCGAGGGCTTCGACCGGCTCGAGATCGTGGATGCGATGAGCCCGGTCGTAAGCGCCTGCCACCTTGATGATGCGAGCCTCGATTCCGATCCCGTCGTCATGGGCCTCCCCGGGCCGCCGGTACGGGGCTTCGTGATGCTCCACGTAGTCGGCCACACGGGAGAGGTACGGAGCCTGTCGGATGATCTCCGCCCCCCACCGGGCGAGGTCGGACGAGGCCGGCTCGTCGGTCGGGTCTTCCTGGGTGATGCGCCCGATGTCGTGGAGAAGGGCGGCATACTCGAGCTGCGTCACGTCATCGGGGTGCATGCCCATCCCTCGCGCCATCGTCGCGGCGAGCATGGCCGTGCCGGCCGCATGCCCTTCGGGGGACAGCCCTGCCACCTCGGGCAGCTTGGATAGGGCCCGGATCATCTGGCCGTACGTCTGGCGGGTCCCGGCGAGAAGCGTGAACGACACGTGGCTGATTGCATACGGCACAAGCGCGAGCGGAATCGCCCACCAGCTGATGATCGGTTGGGCAAGGGCGAAGAGGCCGGCCGAGGCAAACAGGCTCACCATGATCGGCCAATCCTCGAGGGTCAGCAGCCACACATACCGGATGGAGGCACCGCCCAATCCGGACGCGCCGAGCATCCGCACGACGGCGTCGGCGATGAACCAGGCGAGCCCGCTGAACAGGATGACCCCGAGTTGCTCCCATTGGGCATCCCAATTGAGCTCGGCCAGCCAGCTGTCGGCTACCTCAACCAGGAGCAGAGCGCTCAATCCGGCGAGGGTGCGCAGGAGATCGCTCGCTCGAGACTCGTCGGCCCACAGCACGGTGACGAGACGGGACAGGGCGAGGCCGAGCAAGAAGACTGCTGCCAGCGTTGGGATGCTGTCGATGAGAACGACGCCAACCAGGCCGGCACCACCGATGAGCGAGATCCGCCCGCCGCTCGGGCTCGGGACGCGAATGAGGTCGGCGACGGCAACGGCTCCGACCCAGGTGGCCAGGCCGCCGATCGACCGGGGGGAATCCAATGCGAGAAGAAGGCCAACGACGAGCGCGGCAAGCCAGACGAAGAGACCGATGAGGCGGATGAGACGCTTAGGCAACGTAGGCTCCCTCCGCCCGCCGCCTGGCTTCGCTCTCGTCCTCGAGGGTAGGCGACCCGTACCGCTCACCGGTGGCGGCGAGCGCCCGGACGAAGGCTTCGACACAGTCGGGGTCGAACTGGCTGCCGGCACTGCGGCGCAGCTCGGCGATGGCGTATTCCTGGGTGAGGGCAAGCCGGTATGAGCGAGTACTCGTCATGGCATCGAACGCGTCGGCCACAGCCAGGATCCGACTCTCGAGTACCGGAGGCTCGCCGCGGCGATGCCCGGAACCGCCGTACCCGCCCCCGTCGAAGCGGCTGTGATGGCCGGAAGCGATTTCGACCATGGGAGCGAGGAACTCGACTTCGTGGAGGATGTCCTCCACCAGATGAGCGTGGGCCTGCATGAGGGAGTACTCCTCCTCACTGAGCGGCCCCTTCTTCCGGATCAGGGTGCGCGGCACGGCCAGCTTGCCGATGTCATGGATGAGTGCCGCGATGCGCACTCGATCAAGCGCGTCACCCCGGAACCCCATCTCCTCTGCGGTGATCTGGCTGAAGTAGGCCACCCGCTCGGTGTGACCCTTCGTATAGAGATCCTTCGCCTCGAGCGCCTTGATGAACCCCCCGAGGGTGGACTCGTGCGCCACCCGGAGCTGCGAAACGGCCCGCATGGCCAGGTGGCCGACCAGGAAGACGGCGAACAGCAGGGGCAGCGTGACCGGACCAACGAGCAAATAGGTAGTTCCCAGCAAACCGCCGAGAACGCCCATCAAGGCCATGGACGGCACAAGCGATCTCATCCGAGACCATGGCTTGAGGTTGCGTTTCCGAAACACCGTTCGTACGGCGAGTGTCACGAGGCTGAGGTTTGCTGCGCTGTAGAGCACAGCACCGATGCCTGCCCCCAACGCCACCCGGCCGATGTCGCGAGCAGCAATGTCGCCGCTCGGAAGGGCGACCGCGATCACCGCGCCGGCGATGGCGGCCGACAGGACCAACTGCCCGGCATTCACGACCGGCTGGAACCAGCGCCGCTCACGGATGTCGACGGGGGTGACGGCACCGAACAACACGATCGTGGCTGCCCCGATGGCGGCACTTTCGCGCCCGAACACGACCGCAGCCGTCATGACGATCATGACGGTTGGACTGGCCCGCAACCGATCGTTGACCTCGACGGCGAGGCTCTGGAAGATGCCGAAGGCGACTCCGAAGACGACCCACTCCCACCGGTACGGGAAGGTTGTTTGGGTCGATAGAACAGCCAGCAGCAGGACGGCGGCCCCCCCGTACATGCCGGCGACCGCAACCCGGGCCCTGGTGGCAGAAGTCATGTGAAGATGGCCCGGGGACGCTGTTGTCTACCTGCTCGTGTTAGCCAACCGTGAAACTGGCGGCTCCTGCCAAGATGGCAGTTGCCAGTGCACCAATTGCGATAACGGCCTTTACGACCTTCGTCTTCAGAGTAAATCTCCCCAATCGTTTTATTCCTTGCGCGCAGCTCTAACTTGCCGCGAACAGGATGCGCTCCGCTTGGGTTGATAGGGCGTCTCCCGGGCACCTTCACCTCCCTCGACTGACGTCGAGGAAACCTTCCTATTACGGAGGCGCCCGTCCTCCGCCGTCAATCCCGGCCTCAGCGCGAGACGGGACCGAAAGGCTCACATGGAGCACTATCAAGTTAGTTCGGATTTCGCGCTGTGACAACATTCGAGCGAACCCCACCGCTACGCTACGTAGTCGTGGACTTCAGAGAGCTCGAAGAGACCCTGTGCCGGCTTCCCGCCGTCGATGCCGTGCGCATCGTGAACGATCGCGACCGCATCAGCGAAGTGCATGTACTCGCGTCCCCCGCCAAGCCCGCCAAGCAGGTGGTCCGCGACGTCCAGTCGCTCGCCATGGCCCGCTTCGGGGTCGGGATCGACCGGCGAGCCGTTTCGGTGGTCCAGTTGGGCCAGGAAAAACGGACCGGCGAGGCCGACCGGCCGATCATCACCTCCATCAAGGAATACCCGGAGGGACCGAGCACCACGGTAACGGTCACCCTCACATGGAACAGCGAACAGTTCAGCGGCTCGGCGAGCGGTCCTGCGGCGGCCTCGGCCCGACTGAGGATCATCGGTGAAGCCACTCTGCGCGCGCTCGAGGAGGTGCTCGGAGGCGGACCTCCGCTTGCCCTCGATGCCGTCGCCTCCACATCGGTCGGTGTGCGCCCCGTCATCGTCGCCCAGGTCGTGAGCATGAAGGGCGTCGAAGAACAAGTCGCCGTCGGCAGCGCCCTCATCCGCGGCGACGAAGCCGAAGCCGTCGTACGCGCCGTCCTCGATGCGTTGAATCGGAGAATTCCAGCCTTGATGAGGTAGCTAGACGAACAACCCCTCGGGCTCCCCGAGATGCCCTGTGTCATTCACCGTGTGGAGGCGGGGGCCGGGGACTGAGATGGTGCTGATGGATGTGTTGTGGAGCTGGCCGAACGGTCCTGCCCACACCGAGCCGTGCTGAGGAAGCCCGATGGCCCAGCGGAGCATGCCGAGGGCCGGCCCGGCGTGGGTCCCGACGAGCACCGTGTCGTCGGCCGCCACCTCGGTCAGCAACTCCTCGAGGGCTGCGACCGCCCGGATCTGCACATCGGCCCAGCATTCGCCACCGGGCCGGTCGACATCTTCCCCGTCCCGGTACCTCGCCCAGAGATCGGGAAAGCGATCGGCCACATCGGCCGCCACGAGGTTGGCCCATTCGCCGTTGGCGATCTCACGGAAGCGGACATCGTGCTCGACCTCGAGGCCGAGAAGCTCTGCCACCGGCCCGACGGTGTTTGACGCCCGCTGGAGGTCCGACGACACGACCCGGGTAATCCCGATGGCGGAGAGCCGCCTCGTGAGTGCCTCGACCTGGCTCCGGCCTTGCGCGGTGAGCGGTACATCGCTCTGACCGATGAACCGGTGTTCGCGGTTGCCCTCCGCTTCACCATGACGAACGATGAGAACCCTGGTCATCCGTGCACGCCGGCCACGAGTGCGGACCACTCCTCATCGTTGATCGAGACGATGGGCGGATGCCCCGGGAGAACGGCGTCACTGAAGTAGAAGCCGACCCGGTCGAACCGGCCGTCGTACTTGGTTCGCACGGCGGCACCGAGCGTGTCGAGCGGTGCGGTCACCGTTACCTCATCGACCACCTCGTCCGGAACGACATTGCCCATGGCCATCCAGTCGCCCCGCTTGCTCATGGCGGTGAGCTCCGGCCCGAAATCCCACCCGTGGAGATCGAGGATTCCACGGTAGGCCGGGGTCGAGGCATAGAACGCGATCTGTAGCTTGGCCGCAGCCCGCGACGCCGCCACCTCTTCCTCGGTGTGCCCGGTGATCACGATGGCACTCCCGACGAGCGTGACATCATCGAGCGAGCGGCCGGAGGCGGCGGCACCCGCTTCCATGTTCGGCTTCACAATCTCGTCGAGATAGCGGAGGGTGTGGAACGGATGGACGTGGAACCCGTCGGCCGTCTCCCCGGCCACCCGGCACATGTATTCGCCCACGCCGGCGATATAGACCGGGATCTGTGAGTGCTCCATGGGCGCCGGCGAGAAGAACGGCGTCATGAGCTTGAACTCGTAGAAGTCCCCCTCGAACGCAAGCGGGTCGCCGCCTTGCCAGCTCGCCCAGATGGCCCGCAGCGCGGCGATGTACTCGCGCATCCGGGGGCCGGGGCTCGACCACGGCATATTGAAGCGCCGCACGATGTGGGCTCTGATCTGGGTTCCGAGGCCGAGCAGGAACCTCCCGTTCGTGGCTTCGGCCAGGTCCCAGGCTGTGTAGGCAACGGTCATTGGTGAGCGGGCAAAGGCCACGGCAATGGCCGTCCCGTAGTCGAGGGATGTGGTGTGGCCGGCGGCTGCGGCAATAGGAAGGAACGGGTCGTGGCCGGTCTCGGCGGTGAACAACCCATCGAAGCCGAGCGACTCGGCCCACCTGGCGTACGTCGGTGCCTCAGTTACCGAACCGGCGGGGAGGTACTGGTCGACTTTCATACGGTGGGAGGGTAGTCCCTGGTTTGAGCGGCTCTCGTTGCCCTGCCAGCGAGACCACACCTTCCCTGTCCGTCAGCCTTGTGTTCAGTTTTCGCGATCTGGTTTGCCGCGGGAAATCTGCCTAGCCTCCATACCATTCCACGCATGCTGGCGCATCGTGGTTCTTTATTTAATAGCTGGAAACGTTCGGGCGTGAGATTTACAAGACTTCTAGCGTTCGCCACCTGGGTGGTGATCGCGCTTCTCGCAATGGCTGCATTTGCCGCGTTCTCACCTAGCAGTGAGCTTGCGCAGCTCGGCGCGCCCACAACCGAAGCAGCCACCGCGGAGGCCACCGTCGAGACCCTCCCGCCCGGCATCGGCGCCGCGGCCGGACGCCAGGCGGCATTCGGATTCTCCCAGGACATGCTGAGCCTTTCGGCACCGGAGACCACCACCACGACCACGGTCCCGTCGACAACGACCACCACAACCGTCCCCCCCACCACTACGACAACGACCAGTACGACGACCACCATCGCCACCACG
>SHLN01000165.1 GCA_004283105.1 Acidimicrobiia bacterium | reverse complement strand
TTTCAAGGTCATGAAGGTCCGGTTACGGGAGCGGAGTTCTCTCCCGGCGGCGGCACCCTGATCACGAGCAGTATGGACGGCACCATCCGGATCTGGGACGTGGCAACGCGAGCCCAGATCGTCTCAACAGATGCCGGGACTCTGCAGGTCACGTCACTCGATCTGAGCAACGACGGACGCACCCTCGTGACGGGCGGAGACGGGGGCGAAGTGAGCGTATGGTCGATCGTGAACGATGCCATCAAGCCCCGGTTGAGCCTCCCAGGACACTCGTCACTCGTCCTGCAGGTAGCGCTCGACGGGTCCGGTAGCGTCGGCTCATCCATAGACATGGACGGGAGCGTCCGAGTGTGGGATGTCTCCGCCGCCGGGGCAGGCGAAGTGGGCGCCTGGCCTGCGCACCGGGCGGTTGGGTTCGACCAGAGCGGAGAGCTGGTCGCCACAACCGGACCTGAGGGTCGCGACGTCATCATTCGCCCAACCTCCAACTGGAAGCCCCAGCTCGTCATCGAGAATGTGGCTCCGTACATAGGCGATCCGAATGAGGAGTGGGGGGTCGTCACCGGGGTTTCCATGAGCCCCGACGGATCCCGGCTCCTCACCACCACGGGCTCGAGGCTCGAGGCCGTGAACGGGTCGGTGGCGTTGTGGGATGCCGCAACGGGTGAACCGATCCGGACGCTGTTCGAACACCCCTACATGAAGGCACCTTCGGTTTGGAGCGGCGACGGACAGCGGATCGCCGCGGCGACCTGCGACAACTTCGGGATTCCGGCCCGGGTATGGGACGCCGCCAGCGGAGAGCTCGTCTTTGCGGCGCCGCCCGCCCCCTGCGGTCAGACGGTTGACCTCAACCAGACGGGCGAGCTGCTGGCCGTCCAGACGCTGCTCACACCCGATCCGAACGTCCAGGTGTGGGATGTGGAATCCGGGGAGTTGGTGATGGAGGTGAACCACGCCCCGCTGTGGATCGGTGCGGTGGCGTTCAGCCCCGACGGCACCCGGCTCATAACGGGTGGTGGTGATGGGACGGTTCGGATCTGGGATGTGTCGGCCGGGAGCCTCGTCCGGACCCTCACCGGTCATGCCGGTCCCGTCGAGAGCGCCGTTTGGTCATCGGATGGATCAGCCGTGGTGACCGGTAGCCACGATGGCACGGCCCAGTTGTGGGATGCCGACACCGGCGAGACGCGCATGGTCTTCGGCGGCCACGCCATCTTCCCGTCGGTGGCGCTGAGTTCCGATGGTCGCTATCTCGCGACCGGTACCGAGATGGGGGTGCAGGTGTGGGCCCTGGACATCCAGGAACTCACCGACATCGCTCGCCGGCGGGTCGGGCGACCACTCTCGCCGGCGGAATGCATTGCCTATCACTTCGAAACCTGCCCGACGACACCGTGATTGTGGGTCTGCTGCCATCTTGCAGTCGGAGTAGCGGACACTCGCAGCATGGATAGAAGGAGGCACAGAATGCGAACTATCTACTACCTGCTGGTTGCAGGATTGCTCGCTGCCCTCGGTGCGTGCTCAGGATCGAGCGAGCCAATGGCGGTTCAAATCACCGGTCCACTCGGACCGCCGACGGACCCTGCCGTG
The DNA here is from genome assembly GCA_004283105.1 of Acidimicrobiia bacterium. GTDB lineage: Bacteria > Actinomycetota > Acidimicrobiia > Spongiisociales > SHLN01 > SHLN01. The sequence goes on along the minus strand of SHLN01000165.1, from coordinate 4,227 downwards.
GTCACGGGACAAGCGGCCGAGGAAGGCATTGTCTGCGATGCCGCCATGTTTGAGGAGCTCTACTTCGTAGATCTGGACGGCAAGATCCTCACCGAAGAGGAGGCCAACCAGCTCAAGCAAGTCGAGATGGAAACCGGTGAGATCGTTTTCAGCGCCAAGTACGACAAATGGTCGTGCACCGACGGGTCGGGTTACTTTGTCATGGCGGGGACCGGAACGCTACCCCCGGCCGCCTATGACTTCGAAGGCATCAATGAGGTCGCTACCTGGACCGTCGACAGCGGAACCGGCGACTACGAGAAGCTCTCCGGCACCGGGAGCATCGAAGTGGACTTCGCCAGAGGAACCGTCACCTACATCGGTGAGCTCGAGAAGGGCTAACAACCGATACCCGCTGCCTGAGATCCCTTGCTCCGCAGGGGGTCTCAGCGCGACCGCCGGCCGCCCGGACTCAAGCGGATGATCAGAGGGCGAGGTGGAGGCGTAGGGCGTCGTCGATGGCGAGCATGAGTGCCGGCGGTACGGTGCCGACCTTGTCGGAAACGCGTTCGACGGAGATGGAGCGGACCTGCTCTCCCTGGGCTTTGGAGTCACGGTCGAGTCCGGTCTCGGGGGCGGCGAGCAGTACCTGGAAGGGATAGACCCGACCGACGTTGGAGGTCACGGGAACGACGGTCACGACGCCGCGCCCGAGTTGGGCCGCGGTGGTGTTAGCACCGTCGTTGGAGACGAGCACCGCTGGGCGTCGCTTGTCGGCTTCACTCCGCCGGGCCGGGTCGAGGTCGACCAGTCGGATTTCGCCGCGCAGCATCAGCCGGAGGCCAGGCCGTCGGCGACCACGGTGTCCCAGGCGTGGGCATCGCCAGATTCAGACCATTCCTGCCACGCATCGGCGTAGTCGCCGCCGAGGTCGGCGGCGCGCAGCAGGCGCACGGCTTTGTGGACGACAGCGGATCGGGATTCATAGCCCTGGGTCTGGGCGTACTGGTCGAGGAACTCGACATCTTCGTCGGGGAGGCTCACACTGAGTTTCATACTGGGATACTACCACTGGTAGGCGGGAATGGCTACCACTCGCACAGATCACCCACCGTGCGGAGCAATATCGCGCACCCACCGGAACCCTCGAACCGGCAATCCCGAGCACACCCCAAGCACACAGGGTGGCCACAACTGCTGTTCGAGAAGCCCAGCGTCTTCCCGTTGACCCGCTGAGCAGCCCGCCGAACCGTCGTCTTCGTCCGGTAGCCTCCGAGCACGATCGGGAGGACAGCATGGCCGAACCAACCTGGACCAGGGGAGACCCGATTAGAGACGGCGCCGACTACATCGAGAGTCTGCGCGGCCGGGACCTCAACGTATGGCTCCTTGGCGACCGGGTGCGAGAACCGGTCGACCATCCGATCATTCGGCCCTCCATCAATGCGGTCGCGGCCACCTACGACCTGGCGGTGAGTGACCCGGACCTGGCGACCGACGTATCTGACCTCACCGGCGAGACGGTCAACCGGTTCCTCCACGTGGCGGGAAGCGTCGAGGACGTCGTCGAACAGAACAAGATGCAGCGTCGCCTCGGGCAGCTGACGGGAACCTGCTTCCAGCGGTGTGTCGGCATGGACGCCATCAACTCGGGGTACACCGTCAGCTACAACATCGATGCCGCCCACGGCACCGACTATCACGAGCGGTTCAAACGGTGGCTGACCGAGATTCAGCGACAGAACCTCGTCGTGGGTGGAGCCATGACCGATGTGAAGGGCGATCGGAGCAAAGGGCCGTCACAACAGTCAGATCCCGACATGTTCGTGCACATCGTCGAGCGACGCAACGACGGCATCGTCATCCGGGGGGCGAAAGCCCATCAGACCGGCTGCATCAACTCGCATTGGATTCTCGTCATGCCGACGATGCGGTTGACCGGTGCAGACCGCAACTACGCGGTTGTGGCAGCAATCCCGGTCGAAGAACCGGGCCTCACGTTCATCTATGGCCGCCAGTCGTGTGACACGAGGGCAATGGAGCCCGACGGCATCGATGTCGGGAATGCTCGCTATTCCGGGCAAGAGGCCCTCGTCGTCCTCGACGACATCTTCGTGCCGTGGGAGCACGTCTTCATGGATGGCGAGGTCGAGTTCGCCGCTGAACTGGTCGATCGCTTCACCACTTACCACCGGCGCAGCTACGTGTGCAAGGCCGGAGTCGGAGATGTCCTCATCGGGGCCGCCGCCCTCATTGCCGACTACAACGGGGTGGCGGGCGCATCGCATATCAAGGACAAGCTGGTCGAGATGGCCCACTTGAACGAGACCATCTACGGCGGTGGCATCGCCTCCTCCTATGAGTCGAAGCCGACCCCAGCCGGCAACTACGAGAACGATCCGTTGCTGGCCAACGTGTGCAAGCACAACGTGACGAGGTTCCCCTATGAGATCGGTCGCCTCGCCCAGGACCTGGCCGGGGGAGCGGTCGTGACGCTTCCATCCTCACGCGATTGGGAGCATCCCGAGCTCGGGCCGTTGCTGGACAAGTACTTCCAGGGCCGGGAGGGCGTCTCCACCGAGGACCGGGTGCGGGTGCTCAGACTCATCGAGAACATGACGATGGGCCGCAACGCAGTTGGCTATCTCACCGAGTCGTTGCACGGTGCCGGATCGCCCCAGGCGCAGAGAATTCAGATCGGCCGGCAGATGGGCCTCGACGAGAAGAAGAGCTTCGCCAGGCGTCTGGCCGGGATCGAGGATCAAGCCGGAACTCAGTAGAACCGGCGGCGCGCCCACAGAGCAACGTACACGAGGCCGACGAGGACCGGCACCTCGATGAGCGGGCCGACGACTCCGGCGAGAGCTTCACCAGAGGTCACGCCGAAGACGCCGATGGCAACGGCGATGGCCAACTCGAAGTTGTTGCTGGCGGCAGTGAACGCCACCGTCGTGTTCTTCTCGTACGGCATGCGAAGGCGCAGCCCGAGCGCGAACGAGATGCCCCACATGAGGGCGAAGTAGGCAAGCAGGGGGAGGGCGATGCGGGCGACGTCGAGTGGGCGGGCGGTGATCGTCTCTCCCTGCAAGGCGAACAGGATCACGACCGTGAAGAGGAGCCCGTACAACGCCCACGGGCCCAGCCGGGGAAGGAACCGGTTCTCGTACCAGTCGATGCCGTGGGACCGTTCTCCCCACAGACGGGTCAGGTAGCCGGCCGCCAGGGGAATCCCGAGGAAGATGAGGACGATTTTGGCGATGTCCCACATCGAGACATCGAGAGCGGAGGTCTCGAGGCCGAGCCAGCCCGGGAGCAGTTCGAGGTAGAAGTACCCGAGCAGGGCGTAGGCGACAATCTGAAAGACCGAGTTCACCGCCACCAGGACCGCCGCCGCTTCCCGGTCGCCGCAGGCGAGATCGTTCCAGATGAGCACCATTGCGATGCAACGGGCCAGGCCGATGATGATGAGGCCGGTCCGATAGGAGGGCAGGTCGGGGAGCATGAGCCAGGCGAGGGCGAACATGAGGGCCGGGCCGACCACCCAGTTGAGCACCAGCGAGGTGGCCATGAGCGTCCGGTCGGCTGCCACCGTCCCGATGCGCGAGTACCGGACCTTGGCGAGCACCGGGTACATCATCACGAGCAGTCCGATGGCAATCGGGAGCGAGACCGACCCGATCTTCACCGTGTCGAGCCAGTCGTTCAGATCGGGGAAGATGCGACCGAGCGCCAGTCCGAGGACCATCGCCACCCCGATCCAGAGCGGAAGGAACCGGTCGAGGGTCGACAACCGGTCGAGAACCGGCGCGTCCGCATCGGGGGGTTGTGGCATGTACGAAGTCTATGGCGTCCCGTCAGAGCGTTGAGCGGCAGGCGGCCGCCCAGTCCCGCTCGAACCGGGAGGATTCCGACATCGTCTGGAGGCCGGCAGTGAGCAACTCGACTTCGTAGTCGCTCAGCTCGACCCGTCGGGCGGCGGCCTTCGAAATGAGCCCGGCATCGACGACGACGAAGCTCTCGATGCCCAGGTCGACTCCGGCCACGACGACCCGAAAGAAGTTCTGGCCAAAGCCCAGTCCGTCGCCACACCAGTCGACTTCGGCCTTGGCGAGCGGCTCGTAGAAGGATTCGGGGCACCGGCGGTGGACGGCAGCAGCGAGGACGTCGTCGGCGACCCCGAGCGCGGCTGCTTCATCGGCAAAGGAAGCCGGTTCGGCGATTCCCACCCAGCCATGCTCGGTGCAGATC
>SHLN01000164.1 GCA_004283105.1 Acidimicrobiia bacterium | reverse complement strand
GATGATCGCGGCGAGGGCGTCGAAGGCGGTCCTGGTGGGCGCAGGCGCCTCTCCGCCCGTCCCCCGCCGCAGGTACCAACGGGTCATGGCTTCCACGAGCCGGTCGACCCCATCCATGAGCTCGCCCCGGACCTGGGGTCCGATCGACGCATCGAGAGCCTCCACCGCCTCCCACCGCTCCACGGCGCCGGTCAGCGCCAAACCCGCCTGGTAGGCGCGCACGACCTCGGCTGGTGAGGCCCCGGTCTCGATCCCCAACCTGCTCACGAAGGTGATCCCCTCGGAATTGACCACCCGGTTGGCCACCCGGGTGGCGATGATTTCTCGGCGCAACGGATGGTCGACAGCCAGAGGTCCGAACCGCTTGACGATCGGTTCAGGGAAGTACTCCATGAGATCGTCGGCAAACTCGAACCCATCAGGGACGTCAGACCGCAGGAGGGCGAGCCGGAGCCACCGCTTGGCGTAGGCAAGCAGGACAGCAAGCTCGGGACGTTCCAGGCCCGATCGCTCGCGTGTGCGCTCGGCCAGTTCCTCCGAGGAAGGGAGGTATTCGATGACACGATCGAGCATTCCTTCGCCCTCGAGTACCTTCATGAGATCGTCGAACGCCTCGAGATTGTCCGACGACCGCCCCGCCTCCTGTGAAAGGATCTGCGCCTGCAGGAAGTTGTCGTAGACAACCCGGTCGGTGACATCCTCGGTCACCGACGCGATGATCCCGGCCCGATCTTCTGACGCAAGCTCGCCCCGCTCCTGGGCGAGGCGTAGAAGGATCTTGAGATTGACCTCACGGTCGGAGCAATCGACCCCGCCGGAGTTGTCGATGAAATCCGCGTTGATCCGTCCTCCGCGGGCGGCGTATTCGATACGTCCCTTCTGGGTGAGGCCGAGGTTGCCGCCTTCCACCACCACCCAGCAACGGAGTTCCTCGCCGTTTACCCGCACGGCGTCGTTCGAGCGGTCATCGGCATCGGCGTCGGTCTCCGACGTGGCCTTTACATACGTTCCGATGCCGCCGTTCCACAACAAATCAACCGGGGCGAGAAGGATGGACCGCACGAGTTCGACCGGTGTCACAGACGTGGCCTCGATCTCGAGCGCGCTACGGATCTCGTCGGACAGGTCGATCCGCTTCGCATCGCGCGGGAACACCCCTCCGCCGGGCGACAGCAGGCTCCGGTCATAGTCGTCCCAGCTCGAGCCGGGCAGGTCAAACAGGCGCCGGCGCTCGACAAAACTCGTGGCCGGATCCGGAGTGGGGTCGACAAAGATGTGACGGTGATCGAACGCCGCCACCAGTTGGAGATGCTCGGAAAGAAGCATGCCGTTCCCGAAAACGTCGCCCGACATATCGCCGATACCCACCACCGTGATCGGGGTCCGGGTCACATCGGTTCCGAGGTCGTGGAAGTGCCGCTTCGCCGATTCCCATGCACCGCGGGCTGTGATGGCGAGCACCTTGTGGTCGTACCCGGCTGAACCACCTGAGGCGAAGGCGTCCCCCAGCCAGAAGCCGTATTCGGCAGCGATCGCATTCGCCGTGTCGGAGAAACGGGCAGTACCCCGGTCTGCCGCCACCACGAGGTAGGGGTCATCATCGTCATGGTGGCGCACGTGGGCTGGGCGGCCGATCTCGCCGCCGACGAAATTGTCGGTGATGTCGAGCAAACCGTAGATGAAGGTCTTGTAGGCCCGCTCGATCGCTTCCCCCATGGACTCACCGGGAAGGGGCGGACGCCGCAGCACAAACCCGCCCTTGGCGCCGCCCGGCACGATGATCGCATTCTTGGTCCGCTGGGCCTTCATGAGGCCAAGCACCTCGGTCCGGTAATCCTCCATGCGGGACGACCATCGAATACCACCCCGCGCGACCATGCCACCTCGCAGATGGATGCCTTCCACCCCCGGCGCGTAGACGTAGATCTCAAAGAGCGGGTGAGGCTCGGGCATATCCGGCACCTCGGCCGATCGGATCTTGAAGCTGAGATAGCCGCGGTCCGGCTGGAACGCGTTGGTGCGCACAGTTGCCTCGATGAGCCCGAGGACCGCCCTCAGAATGAGATCCTGATCGAGGGATCGCACGGCGTCCAGTTGCTCGAGGAGGTTGGCCCGTAACTCGTCGGCCTCGGCACCGTCGCTGGCCGGGTCGAACCGGGCCTGAAACAACGCGATGAGGGCTTCGGCGATTTCCGGGTTCTCCACGAACGCGTGGTTCATGTACTCGTTGGTGAAGCGGGGACGAACCCGCCGCCAGTAGGTCCGATAGGCCCGCAAAATCCCAACCTGGCGCCAGTCGAGCCGGGAAGCCGTGATGAGACGGTCGAGGGAATCGAATTCAGCGCCCATCTCCAGGACCTCGCTCACCGCTTCTGCAACACGGTCGGCGCACCGATCGAGGTCGAGCAGGCCACCCCCCGGCCCGCGCACCCCGAAGTCGTGGATGAGGACCTCTCCGGTGCCGACGAGTCGGGTGGGAACCTCCTCCACCACCCTGAGCCCGAGAGCCTCGAGCACGGGAAGGATCGCAGACAACTCCTGCTTTCCTCCCCGCGAGTACACGGCCAGCCTGGTGAGCGACTCTGAGGGGTGGGTGTCGTTCTGAAGGCCGACGGCAACGCCTCGATCGCCGGCCATGAGCTCATCAAGCATGACCAGGTCCCCGGCGGCGATATCGAGACGGGTGGAGGTCTTGTAGTAGTCGGGCATGCGAGGTGACCAGCGCTCGACCAGATCGCCGGCCGCTTCGCCAAACCGCTCACCCACGACGTCAGAAAGGCGGTCGTCCCAGGTCCGGGAGAGCTCGATCACCTCCTGCTGCAGCTCCTCGAACGGCACATCCGGCACCGAGCCACCGGTCACCCAGAGAGTGAAGTGAATTCGGGCGGGACCCCCTTCTCCGAGCGACAGCTGATAGTCGATGTTCGAGCCCTGAAATCGCTTGAGGAACAGTTTCTGAAGGCGCCGGCGGAGGGTGGCCGAGAAGCGCTCTCGCGGCATGACCACCAGGAGCGAGACACTGCGTTCGAGCAGGTCGGGATGAACAAACAGGCGAACGTTCTCCTGCTGGGCCGACTGCTGCAGCGCATGGATGCTGTTGCGGAGATCGTCGACCGACATCGACCACAACTCATCCTTCGGGAAGCTATTGAACAGCTGCACCATCGCTTTGTGGTCATGCGAACCCTCGATGAGATCATCCTCTTGCAGGATTTGGCCGAGCTTTCCCCGCAGGATCGGCACGGAGGCGGCCTCAGACATGTAGGCCCGCGAAGTGAACAGCCCGATCAATCGGGCCTCGCCGATCACCGAGCCATCCGGTCCGATGTGTCGAATCCCGATGTAGTCCATCCGAGCCGGGCGGTGAACGGTGGAAATCCGATTGGTCTTGCTCACGACTACGAGGAATCCCTCCGAGTACCTCGCTCGCAGATCCACCGGCAGCTCGGAGATCGGCACCGGCGCCGAATATCGAGACGTGTCGGTATCCCGCAGCAGGCCTAGGCCGCTGCCCGGAACGACCGAGAGCGCCGGCTCACCATCCTCATCGGTAATGGCATACTCGCGATATCCGAGGAAGATAAAGTTGAGATCGAGCAGCCAGTCGAGGAACTGCTCGGACTCCGAAACGATCTCCGACGAATACCTGCCTGCCCCCTCCCGGGCAACCTCCTTCATCCGTTCCACGATCCCCTGCATCGGCTCAAAGTCACGCACGGCCGCTTGCACGTCTCCCAGCACGCCCCGCAACGCCTTCTCGAGCTCAACCCGGGCAGGCTCGTCGAGCCGGTCGCGAAGTTGGTAGTGCTGGATCGCCTCCCTCCGGTCGGCACCCCGGGCGGGAGTCACGTCGAGCAGTGCACCCGCCTTGGAACGAACCGTTCCGACGACGGTGTGGACTTCTGTCACTACCCGCTGCCCCGCCTGCTCGAGCGCGGCGGTCACAGAGTCAACGATGAACGGGCTGTCGTTGACGTTGAGGTCGACCACGGTGCCGGGGGCCTCATATCCGTCCTGTTCGAGATCAGGATCGAAGACCCGGACGGCGACCGGATCGCCGCGCCGGCTCTCGGCGAACTTGAACACGCTCTCGATCTGGCCCCACAGGGACTCGGCCGAGACCGAGGCCGTGTAGGCATCGGGCAGACGACGAAGGAAGGCCTGCGAGAACTCCGCGAGGGCGGCATCCCGGAGGGCGGATGAAGACGAGGCCGGGTCGGCAGCCTTCTCGTCGGTCGAGCTCACAAGGGAACGTTACCCGTTGGCGGGGCCGCGCGATGGACTGTTGGGGTGCTGATCAGCGGATCAAGCGGGCACGTCGGCCGGACGGACGGCAAGCACGGAGCACGGGGCGTTCAGCATCACGTCCTGGGCGACGCTGCCCATCAGATACTTGCCGGTCTTGGTCCGGTTCCTCAGTCCGATGACAATGAGTTCTGCCCCGGTGATGCGAGCACACGCAACGATATCCTCCGCCGGCGCCTGGCCCTGGATGTAGTCGTGGGTGGCGTGATCTATCTCCGCCTCGTCCAGTCGGCGATCGATGTTCGCCATCACCTCGTTGTAGTGCAGGATCTCATCGGCATCGATCCCCCGCCCCTCCTTGTGGGAGTGAACCACCTCGAGGTGTGCACCGCGCAATTTGGCCTCGTCCATGGCCCGTGCGAGGGCAGCCTCACCTTCCAGAGTGTCGGTGTAGCCGACAACAATCGTCGCCACTGCATCTCCTTCCAAACCCTTGAGCTGAGGCTAGCCCCCGGCCACTTCAGTGCTGAGTTGTGCCAGTCGAGCGAAGTCGGCCGTCAGAGCGGCCCGGAGCTCCGCCAGGCGACCCTCGTCCCACTCGGTCGAAGCGGCCCGCAGAAACGAAGTCCGATCGACCCGATTGTCGAATCGCACGATCGGAAGATGGAAGACGCGGCCGTGGGCGGACACGGTGACGGTCCCGGGCCGGTCGCTGTGCTCCATGAGCCACTCGATGTCGTCGGTGCCGTACTCGTCTCTCATGACGGACTCGGGCACCCCGTGGTGAAGGATCGAGGCGTCTCCGTCCGGCCCGGGCTTAGCCCGGTCCCGGTTTCGCTTCCGGCTCTCGGCCGGGTCGACCCAGACGTAGAGAATGGCGGCAGATTCGAGGATGGCTTCCGACAGCTGAGCCAACGAGTAGCCGTAGCCATGGGGAGCCGCCAGAGGGAGCTCGGCACCGTCCGGGCCGCCCCGGGCGAACTCGATGACGACGGTTTGATGTGTTTGGTCAATCATCACCTGCTCTTCGGCCACCTCGTCCTCGATGGCAGCACACACCGCCTTCCGAACGGGGGCCGGCATCGCTGCGAAGGGCGCCGGAGCTCCCACCGCTCGACGTGCCCTGTCGAGGCGGTCGAGCAATCCCACTGCGCCGCCGGGCGGTCCGGGGTTGGTCAGCGCCTCGAAGTCCTCGTTGAGTAGATGAATGAGCGCTCCCCAGTCGCGCGGCTCGAGCCATCCCTCACCGGAGGAGGCAAAGAAGACCGGATCCACACCGAGCGCCGTCAGTTCCGCCGAGATCCGCCGCATGAGATGCACATACGGGTAGTCGTCTAGCTGCACACTCGGCCGGAGGTGGAGTTCCGCCAGCTCGGCTTCACTCAGCGTGTCCAGGTAGCGCCGCAACTCAGACTTGCCGGAGGCTGGAAGGGCGAGAAGGAGCAGGGTGTCGAGCATTCGCTGCTGAGCGTACCCGCTCAGTAGCGGCCAACAGTCAACGGCCGCGGCCTTCGGCGAGAGTGGTCGAAGGCCTCGGGGTGGGAACGGGCGCGTGGCAAGAACACAGGAACGCGCTCTCACCCCACCCCCGGCC
>SHLN01000163.1 GCA_004283105.1 Acidimicrobiia bacterium | reverse complement strand
GTGGGACCGTCCGGAATCGGCTCGGCATAGTCGAAGTGCTCGTTCTCCTGGACCGAGCAGAAATAGGGGCTGTAGAAGAGCTCCTGGAAACACATGACCTGGGCCCCATCGGCGGCGGCCTGGCGGGCGTAGTCGATGTTCTTCTGCAGCATCGATTCCTTGTCGCCCGTCCACTCCGTCTGGACAATGGCAGCTCGAACCACATTCGCCATATCAGCTCCTTCTCGGCCGTACTCAGAAACTAGTTGAGCGGTCTCGGCTGCGCCGGGGCCGCTCCGCTGCCCGCTTCCCGCCACCCGCTGCCCGCCGGAACCGGCCAAGGGAGAGGGAGGGGTCCAAGGTTGATTCCGTTTACTCTCCTCCTATGGCCACTCGTGAGACTTCGTTGCCGGTTGATCGGACGTTGCGTCAGATCATCGTGGGGTTTCGGTACGTGGGAGCGGTGTGGATCTCCGTTATCGGAGTAATCGCAATCGTGGAGTGGGATGCATCACCGGTGGTGGTTCTCAGCACACTGGCCATCGCCTGGGGTTGGGCCATCGCCACCGGGCTCTCACCCCGTCACGTCATCCGCGGCTGGCCATTCCTCCTCACGGATCTGGCCATTGGCTCGTGGACGGCGATCGCGCCGGCACTCACCGGCACGGACGACGGCGGAACGTTCTCGGGCGGCTACCCGTTCTCCACGGTTCTCGTCTGGGCGTACGCCTTTGGCATCCCCGGCGGGGCCATTTCCGGGCTCATCGTGTCCGTCGTCGGGCTATCTCAAGACCAGAACGTGTTCACCACCAATCTCACGAACGCGCTCATCTACATCGCCGGTGGTGGAGTGGCCGGCTGGGGATTCAGCATGCTGCGGCGCAGCGAAGAGCGACGGCTCGAGGTCGAAGGCTTGCTCGCGAACGAACGGGCCGAGCGTATCCGATCCGAGGAACGGGCTGAAGTGGCCGCCCACCTGCACGATTCGGTGCTGCAGACGCTGGCGCTCATCCAGAAGCGATCTTCTGAGCCCGCCGAGGTCGGATCCCTCGCCAGGGGGCAGGAGCGGGAGTTGCGCAACTGGCTCTACGGCGCCGCCAACCTGAACGCCGACACGCTCGCCGGCGCCCTGGAGGAGGTGTGCGCCGACATCGAGGATCGCCAGCGCGTCGAAGTAGAACTCGTGACGGTCGGTGATTGTCCCCTCGACAGCCATAGCGGCGCGCTCGTGGCCGCGACCCGCGAAGCCATCACGAACGCCGCCAAGTTCTCGGGTGCCAAGAAGGTATCGGTGTATGGCGAGTTGGGCGACAGCGACATCAGCGTCTTCATCCGTGACCGCGGAACGGGTTTCGATCCTGATTCGATCCCCGAGGACCGCCAGGGCGTCCGCGAATCGATCATCGGCCGGATGCGCCGGCACGGCGGGGATGCGATCATCAGAACCAGCCCCGGCGGTGGCACCGAGGTAGAGCTGACTGTGACACGGGAGGCGACATGACCGAATCGAATCCGAAGGTCTTCCTCGTGGACGACCACGATTTGTTTCGGGCGGGGGTGCGAAGCGAGATCGGGGATGCGGTGGAAATCGTCGGTGACGCCGACGAGGTCGACGCCGCCATCGAGTTGATCGCCGAGCGTCAGCCCGATGTCGTGCTTCTCGACGTTCATATGCCCGGAGGTGGGGGCCGGGCCGTACTCGAGGCCGTCCATGCAACCCACCCGGACATCAAGTTCCTCGCCCTCTCGGTCTCTGATGCACCCGAGGACGTGGTCGACATCGTGCACGCCGGCGCCAGGGGGTATGTGACAAAGTCGATCCAACGCCAGGACCTGATCGACGCTATCCATCGCGTGGCCGGGGGCGACGCCGTCTTCTCCCCCAAGCTGGCCGGGTTCGTTCTCGACGCCTTCTCCTCCCTCGAGCCGGCAGACATCGACGAGGAGCTGGCCAGCCTCACAGCCCGGGAGCAGGAAGTGCTCCGCCACATTGCGCGCGGCTACACGTACAAGGAGGTCGCCGAGCAGTTGTTCATCTCGGCCAAGACGGTCGAGACCCACGTGTCTTCTGTGCTCCGCAAGCTGCAGCTGACCAACCGGCACGAGCTGACGCGGTGGGCGACCGAGCGGAAGCTGATATAGGGCGGCAACCCTTCGGGTTACCGCCCGTCAACGGTCAACGGTCAACGGTCAACGGTCTCTTGTTCTACGCCAGCCAATATGCCGTGTAGACCAAGATCCAGAAGGAGGACCAGAGGACGATGATTGCTCTTTGGGAGATCCAGCGGGTGAGGAACCAGCGGAGGTAGGCGGCGACGGCGATGCTCACCAGGAAGCGGGCGAGACGGCCGGGGATCGTCAGGAGGGCCAGACCGACCGGACTGAGTCCCAGGTCGCCGGACGCGGCGGCAAACACCTTGTAGGGCGTGCCTTGCCAGGGGCCGGCCAGGAGGGCGGCGGCGCCGTGGGTGGCGACGTCGGTGCGGACCGTCTCGACCATCGCGGCATCGATGCCCGGCAGGAGCTCCATCGCCGCGTACGCCGACGCCGGATGGACACCAGCCCACCCGTACACCAGGAGACCCCCGACAACGGCTCCGGCAGTGGCGAGGAGGGCCAGGCGAAACGACCTCCGGAGACCGAATCGGACGGCGCAGAAGGTGAGGAAGACGTCGGGAATGACGAAGAACAAAACCGCCTCGGCGAAGCCCCATCCGAACGCAACTCCGTCGTTGGTCTCCGGGCGGGATCGGAGCGCCGTCGTCATGCGGCCTCAGCCAGATCCGTGCCCAGTTCCACCATTGCCGAGCGAAGCCGAATGAGAAATTCGGCCGTCGATTCATCGGGACGGATGAAAAGGGGTCGGCCGACCGTGACGGTGCACCGGACCGGGTGGGTGAGACGGGAACCCTTCGGCATCGCCCGGTCACAGCCATCGAGCCACACCGGGACGACCGGCACGCTGGGACGGTGTCGGGCCAATCGAGCAACACCACTCTTGAGGTCTCCGAACACACCCGGCTCACCCCGCGTGCCCTCCGGGAACATCACGAGCGTGCTGCCTGCGGCCAGCGCTTGCGTGGCTCCGAGCAAAGGATCGGCGTCTCCCCGGCTATGCCGGTCGAGCGGAAGAATCCCGACGATCCGGGTTGTGAACCACGCCAGCAGCCGATTCCGGAGGAAGTAGTCGGCCGCTGCCACCGGTCGAACGTGGTCGAGGCGACCGGTCGGGAAGGAGGCCAGGAGAACGGCCGTGTCGAGGTGACTGTTGTGGTTGGCAACCACGACGGCCGGTCCCCGACGGTCGAGCCTGTCGCCACGGACGACGGTGAGCTCCACGACCCGGCGCAGAAGGGGACGAAGCAGAAAGCGGTGGATGAGTCGTCTCGTTCGCAAGTACACGGCTATCCCCCGAACAGTCGATAGAGGTGGAAGAACAACGGGGCAGTGAAGATGAGGCTGTCGATGCGGTCGAGGACTCCCCCATGGCCGGGCAGCAAGGATCCGGTGTCCTTCACTCCGACATCCCGCTTGGCGGCCGAAATGGTCAGGTCGCCGACGAAGCCGGCGATCCCGATCCCGACGCCGATCGCAATGCCGACGACCCAGCCAAACGGGGTGAGTAGGGGCGATAGGGCAGCGCTCACGAACGCGGTCGTCGTCACGCCGCCGACCAGTCCACCGACCGTCTTGTTCGGGCTCACCATGGGAGCAATCGGGCGCCGCCCAATCGCCTTTCCCCACAGGAACTGGGCCACATCGTTGGCCTGGGTGAGGACGACGAGGTAGACGAGCAGGCCGGCCGCCCCGGCCGGCGCGATGGCAGCCTCGGGAAGTACCAGCAGAAAGGCGACGTGCCCCACGGCAAACACGGTCAGGAAGATCCCGAGCAGCACCGTTCCGGTGGCGGAAGCGAAGCCTTCGGTCCGGCCGCGCAGCGCCAGTGTGGCAGGGACCGCCAGGGTGGTGACGAGGGGAACCAGCATGACATACTCGAGCCCGCCGGTCGCCACCAACGAGTACTGGGCGGCGATGGCCGGATAGGCAACAAGCCCTGCGGTCCGGCCCTCTGCGTCCTCCATCCGAAGGTACTCGTGGACGGCGAGGCCACTGACGAGGGCAAAGAAGCCGACCGATACGGCGGGGTGAGCAAGGAGGGCAACGGTGAAGATGATGGCCATTACCCACCACGAGCGGATCCGAAGCGTCACTTCCCGCAGGTCGAGCCTGGGCTTGAGGCGCCGCAGCGACAGATCGATGACCGTGGCAGCGGTGAGGACGACATAAATGCCGCCGAGGGCAAAACGAAGGTTGATGGCCAGGCTGCTCATGAGCACGCCCCGGTCGCCCGATTCCAGATGGTCACGATGCCGAGCCCGGCCAGCACGACGAGCATCGGGGCGATCACCGATTGCAACCCGGCCGCAGCAAGGACGGCGAGTACACCGAACGCAAGGGCCCGATCCGACTTGCCGAGGGGCCCATCGTTGCGGCGGCTCCCATCATCGGAAGCCGCCAGCGCAGCTACCTCAGCGATCAGGCCGATGACCACGACGGTGACGACCAGCCAGGCTGCATCGGGCGCTACCACGGCAAAGGGGAGATAGGCGATCGCGTCCGACACCACGTCGCCGATTTCGTTGAGCATGGCCCCGGTGCGAGAGGTCATGGCATGCTCCCTGGCCAGCAGGCCGTCCATCGCATTGAGCGCCATCCGAACCACGTACAGGATTGGGATGACAAAGAGAATCTCGGGAGTCTTCGAGCCGGCCAGGACGGCTCCTCCGGCGAGCGCGCTCACCCCGATGGCCAGCGTTGTCAGGTGGTTGGGCCGGATCCCGACTCGAGCAGCCCGCGACACGGCCGGCCGCAGCATCGCCTGGAAGGCCGGCTTGATCCGGTAGAGGGTGACGGCCCCGGCTATCCGATCGTGAGTCCGTCGAGCCAGGCCATTGCGATCAGGGCGAGCAACCAGAGCACGAGCATGACGCCGGCGCCCACTACGGCGACTCGCTTGGCGATCTTGACGAGGGTGTCCATGGGGTATCTCCTTGGGATTGGTGCGTGTCTTCATGACCACAGAATCGGAGAAACAGCCGTGGACATCTATGGGGGAGGACCCTGAACCCTCCCCAGGGGTATCCGGAGGGAGCTCCCAACGGAAGAGAGGGTCGCTGCCCGCGACCCTCTTCCCGCTACCCGCTCTTCCCGGTGGGCGGCAGGCGGCAGCCACCGCCGGGCGAAGCCCGGCGAAGCAACCCGAAGGGTTGCCGTCAACGGTCAACAAAGAGGGTCTGCGGCGCCAGCCGCCCCCTTTCTCTGTTGCGACGGCAGCAGTCGACTTTTCGGCCAGTGATCCGACACACCGTGCAGCACAGGCCGAAAAGTGACAGAAGATACAGAAACGGGTCCCCAGCGAGGGACCCGTTTCTGGATAGCTCGCCCCTGTGAGCGAGAACTTACCTACAGCCTATTCGCTGGACTCGGACGTTGTTCAGTTGGTGGCAACCGAGCCGAGCGTCGCCTCGATAGTCAGGCGTTCTCCACCTCTGAGTACAACCAGTTTGACAACGGAGCCGGGCGCACGGGTGATGACCTCAGCGCGGAGCTCTTCGGAATCTCTAATCGGATCGCCTTCGAACGAGATGACCAGGTCACCGACTTCGAGCCCGGCGGCGGAAGCGGCCGTGCCCTCACTGACGAGCTGAATGAGACCTCCCGCGTCGCCGTTCGGGGCCGAACCGACACTGACACCGAGCTGCGCCAGCGCTACCGGCTGGCCTGAGGTGATCTGATCGGCCACGATCTTGGCCAGATCGATGGAGATGGCGAACCCGACCCCGGCGTTGTCTCCGCTATTGGTGAAGATGACGTCGTTGATAC
>SHLN01000162.1 GCA_004283105.1 Acidimicrobiia bacterium | reverse complement strand
CGGCGGCGGTGTTGGCAGATTGGAGCGGACCGGTTTCGGAGAGGACGCCGGAGCCGGCTCGGGGACGGGCTTGAAGACGGGCTCAGCGACCGGTTCGGGGGAGGCATCACGCGGACCCGGTCGTAGTTCAGCCGGGTCCTCCACGACCGCGATCTCTTTCACGCCTGGCACATCTGCCGGTATCGCAGCCCTCGTCGGCTCGGTGTTTCCATCCGGGCCGCAGGCGGCGACAAGCAGGGCGAGGGCCACGACGAGGACCATCTTGCGTTTCATGCCGTTGGGACGTCCTGAATGCCCGCCAGGTTCCATCCGCCGATACCAACTAGGCTGCCGGGTCTGGACCGACAGGTTATGGGAGGGACAATGTTGGGAATCCGCCGTTTTCGGTACATCGGAATCGCGCTCGCCTTAGTACTCACTGCAAGCGCTTGTGGAGGCGGAGAGGACGGAGCCGACAACCCGACCACCACAACAACCACCACTGCTCCCTCATCGGGAGCCGACGACGGTGGAGCCGCCGACACCACCACGACCACCATGGAGCCCGTGTCCGGCGACAGCGGATCGACCTACTGTGAGCGGGTGCGCGAGGCAGAAGCCTCCAACGAGACACCGCTGGATTTCAGCTTCTTCGGGAAGTCTCCCGAGGAGCTCGAGGCCCAGTTCGCCAGGAACCTGGCAATCTTCGAAGAGTGGAGGGATATCGCCCCGCCCGAAATCGAAGACGATGCCGAGCTCGTGTTCAATTTCTATCGCACGTTCGTTGAACGAGGCAACGAGTTGGAATGGGATCTTCAAGCAATGGCAGACGACGAGACGTTCAACTCCGGATTCGACGACGCGGCGCTCGACGCCGCCTCGGTCAACCTCGAGAACCACAGCCGCGATGTGTGCGGCGTCGACTTCGGCTCGACGGCAGATCCCGGCCCCGATCTCCTTCCCGGCGGAGGCGATGATGACAACCCGATTGCGACCGCCCTGGAGGCCTTTCAGCTGCCGGCCGACCTGTTCTCGGAGGAAGACATCCAGTGCATGCGCGACGAGCTGGGAGCCGAGTTTGAGGCCAAGATCGACGCCGACTGGGTGCCATCTACCGACGACATAGCGCTGATACTGGCGGCCGTGGACGAATGCGGCATCGCCCTCGGGTAGGCGTCTGAACGCTCCCGGCGGATGGCCGTTTGACAGCCGCACTCTGCCGGCGACTCCAACCGCTAGGCGAGACCGGCCTCGATATCGGCTACCCGCTGTTCGGCTGCGTCACCACACAGGATGGACAATCCGGGGGCACCTGCCGCTATGCGGTCTCGGACCGCTTGCTCGAGGTTTCCTTCGCTGATGAGCGAATAGAAGTTGTCGCCCGGACAGCTGGTGGTCGCCCAGTCACGATGTCCCTGGATCGTGGAGGGGTCTACCTCGAAGTGCACGGCTCCCCAGGCGAGCACATCAGCGACCGCTGAGACCTGAGCGGCCGGAATCGCCTGATTGTTGAAGTCGCCCTCGGCGCAGACGAGAAAGTGGCCGGTCGGATCGTAGTCGGTCATCGTGTCGCCGACCGCCGTCACCGGCCGACCCTCATACACGTTGCCGTTGGCATCGACCAGGAAGTGATAAGCCAGGTCGACCCACCCCCGATCGACCATGTGGCGGTTCTCGTGGACCCGGGCCAGGGCAGGCGCCATCTGATTGCCCTCGAGCAGAGAGGCCGTGTGGTGGACGGTCATCCGGTCGATCGTGTGCGAGGTCATCGGTCCGGATGGCTCCCGTTCCCCCCAGGCCGACCGACAGATTGCCTGGACCACCCCGACCGCGGTCGCGATGGTTCCGGCCGGCTGAGGCATCGTGGTCGTCGTCGAGGGGATGCGGGTGGTGGAGGTCGTGGCCGATGAAGCCGGGGTTGTGGTGGTGATCGGCGCCTTCGTCGCCGTCGAGGCCCGGGTGGCGGCGGCAACTCCGACCAGGCCGGCCACCGCGGCAAGGAACTGCCGGCGAGAGATTGGCGGGACGTTCATCGGTCACGCCAGCGTAGCCAGCATCCACGATCTCAGAGCCGGGCTACCAGCACCCGGAAGTCCCCGAGCCCGCGCGGGTTGAGAAGCGCTTCCGCGTCGGTGCGCCGGGAGCGAGCCTGCAGCCGCGCCAGCTCGTCACCCGACCGGGCCAGGTCCAGTTCTTCGTGGCGGAGCTCGCTCATGACCTCCCGGAGTCCGAGCCCGGCGAGGAAGTCGTCCTGGCGATGCAGCTCGACCGAGGCCCCGGCTGCTTCAGCGACGGCCAGGAGGGCCGTGAAGTTGACGTCGGCGGTGATGTCGGTCTCCCCCGGTGCGTAGAGCGGGTCGGGCCCGAGATGATGAGATCGATAGGTTCGGAGTGTTCCCGTGGTCCGACGGGACTCCAATTCTTCGGCGGTGGCTCCGTAGTCAATGACCACCAGGGCACCGGCCTCGAGCCGGTCGAGGACCTGTTCGATCCAGCCGGCAGCAGCCAGCTGAACCTCCACGAGCCCTCCCTCCCCCACCGGTCCGGAGAATTGTGTGGCCCATTCGGCGACCTCGACCCGGGCCTCCGTCTCGACGATCTCGAGCCGGTCACCGGTTGCAGCCACCGACTGCTCGGTCCAGCCCTCGCCCCGGCGCACTGCAATGGCCATCGGAAGGTTGTCGAGCAACTCATTGGCAATGACGACGCCGCGCCCGACGGCTTCGGCGACGCTCCGGACGATCCGTTCGGTGGGGAGCACACGCTCCAGCGCCAGACGAGCCGGCGGCGAGATCTCGACCGCCCAGGCGTCCACTGCCACCGTCTGCAGCAGCGGGGCGAGCAACGACCCCGAGCCGGCCCCGGCGTCAACCAGCCGGAACGGGTCGCCGAGGCGGTCCCGCTCCCGCCGCACGAACCCGGCGAGGGTCGATCCGAACAGCGGGCTTACCTCGGGGCTGGTCAGGAAGTCGCCTCCCTTGACCGACCGGAGCACATCCCCGGCGAAAAATCCCCCCGGCCCATACAAGGCCGCCTCCATGAACTCATCGAAGGAGAGGGGCCCACTCGCGGAGATACGTTCTTTCAGAATATCGAGAACAGACATGAGGGAACCCTAGAACCCGAATCGCAGAGCGATTCTGGCCGTTGACAGTTGACCGTTGACAGTTGACCGGGCGGCGCTAGCCGCCTGCGATCAGACTGGCGGCCTTGGCGAATCGCCCGATGGCGTCCGGGTAGACACCCACGAGGACGACGGCCACCGCCAGCATCCCGAAGGCAAGGGCGAGCGAGGGTGCAACGCCGCGCGGATCCGGGTCGGGAGCGATCTCGGCCGGAGCCGGGTCCATCCATACCGATTGAACGACCCGGGCGTAGTAGTACAACGCAACAACGGCGTTGATGGCGGCAATGGCCGCCAGCACGATCGTCCACCCGTTGGCGTTCTGAAGCACCGCCAGGAACATCACGAACTTCGCATACCAGCCGGCCAGCGGCGGGATGCCGGCGAGCGAGAAGAAGAACAGCGTCAGGAGAATGCTGAGTCCAGGCGCATACGATCCCAATCCGGCCCAGTCGCTGATCCGGCCGCTTCCCGTCCGGCGGGCGGCCGCAATAACGACGGCGAACGCCCCGAGATTCATGATTCCGTAAATGATTACGTAGCTCAACGTGGCCTCGAAGGCGACATTGAGACTGTCGCCCTCGACGAGGCCGGCGGCCGCGAACGGTACGAGCATGAAGCCGGCGTGGGCGATGGACGAATAGGCCAGCAGGCGGACAATGTTCTCCTGCCGGAGGGCGATGAGATTGCCGACGATCATCGACAAAGCAGCCAGGATCCACAGGGCCGGTCCCCAGATGTCGGGGGCGCCCGCAAAGGCTACGTACGACACGAGCAGCATTCCGACGAACCCGGCCGCCTTCGAGCCGACCGACAGGTAGGCGGTGACCGGGGTGGGTGCACCCTCGTAGGTATCGGGTGCCCAGAAGTGAAACGGCACCGCCGACACCTTGAACCCGAAGCCGACCAGCACGAGGAGGATGCCGAGCACGAACACCGGCTCCTCGGCGACCGACGCCGACGCCTCCCGGATGCCATCGAAGGACAGCGATCCTGTCATTCCGTACACGAGCGACATCCCGTAGAGGAGGATGGCGGCGGAGAGCACGCCGATGATGAAGAACTTCAAGGCTGCCTCATTTGACCGCTCGTCGGCCTTGCGCCAGCCGGCCAGCAGGAAGGCAGGACCGGAGACCAGCTCCAATCCGACGAAGAGCGTCACCAGGTCGCGACTCGAAGCCATCACCATCCCGCCCAACAGCGAGGCGATCACCAGGAAGTAGTACTCCCCCTGGTAATAGCGATCCCCTTCCAGGTAGGCCACGGACATGAGAAGCACGACGTAGCCGGTGAGGACGAAGAACGCCTTGAGAACGAGGGCGAAATCGTCGACCACGTACGACCCGTCCATCATCGACCGTACTGAATCGTTACTTGCCGCAAGCGTGAATATGGGGATGAGGGCCGCGGTCAGTCCGACAATGCCCACCACTGCCGACAACCACTTCCGATCCTCGGGGAGGAAGAGGTCGGCGCCCAGCACGGCCAGCACGGTGGCGGCCACGATGAAGTCGGGAGCAAGGGCGTGGTAGTCAAACACGGTCAGTCAGTCCCCCCTGCGGAGCGAAGGTGGTGGTAGGAGGACATCGAGGCCTCCCTGCGAACGATGCGAGTGGGGACCAGGATCACTAGAAGGCCTTGTCTATGAGTTGCTGAACCGCATCATTGGCGGCGCCGGTGACGATCTTCGGGAACACGCCGATGGCAACGATCGAGATGAGAAGCGGCACCCAGGCGGCCATCTCGTAGCGATCGACATCGTGGAATTCATGCCCCTCCCACTCAGCTTTCGGCTCGCCGAGGTTGACCTTCTGAAGCATCCAGAGCAGATAGCCGGCGGTGAGCACCGTCCCGATGGCCCCAACCACCATCGCCGTGCGGAACACACCGAGATTGAGCCCGGCGAGGGGCTCGTAGCTGCCGAGCAGAGCCATGAACTCACCCCAGAACCCGGCGAGGCCGGGCAGCCCGAGCGATGCCATCGCCGTGAACCCGAGCATGCCGCCGAGGATGGGCATGAGTTTGAGATTGCCACCCAGCCGCGCCATTTCGCGGGTGTGGTAGCGGTGCTGCATCGATCCCGCCAGGAAGAAGAGCATGCCGGTGATGACGCCGTGAGCAACCATGCCGATGACGGCGGCAGTGATCCCGATCGGCGTGAGCGTCGCAATGCCGAGCATCACGAACCCCATGTGCCCAACAGACGAGAACGCGATGAGCCGCTTCATGTCCGTCTGGGCGAGACAGGCCAGCGAGCCGTACACGATGGCGATCACCGCCAGGATCGCAATCGCCGGCGCCCAGGACTTGGCTTCCTGGGGAAGGATCGGGATGGCGATTCGAATGAAGCCGTAGGACCCGAGCTTCAGGAGGATGGCAGCCAGCAGCACCGAGCCCACCGTGGGGGCGGCGGTGTGAGCGTCGGGCAGCCAGGTATGGAGTGGCCACATCGGCACCTTGACGGCAAACCCGAGAAAGAGGGCACCGAATACGAGAAAGGCGAAGGTCCCGGTGAAGGCCCCTGAAGCACCGAGGTCGGCCAGCTCGGGAATGGAGAACGTGTCCGCCCGCAGCCGGAGTGCCAGGAAGCCCAGGAGCATGAACGCTGAGCCAAATAGTGTGAACAAGAAGAACTTGATCGATGCATAGAGCCGGGTCTCGACCTCCTTGCTGAATCCGGGCAGCTTGATCTTCGATTTGTCGCCCCAGATCCCGATCATGAAGTACATCGGGAGCAGCACGAGCTCGAAGAAGATGAAGAACAG
>SHLN01000161.1 GCA_004283105.1 Acidimicrobiia bacterium | reverse complement strand
GGGCGGCCACCGCGACAGGGGGAGGGGAGCCCGTCGGC
Organism: Acidimicrobiia bacterium; assembly: GCA_004283105.1. Taxonomy (GTDB): domain Bacteria; phylum Actinomycetota; class Acidimicrobiia; order Spongiisociales; family SHLN01; genus SHLN01. The sequence goes on along the minus strand of SHLN01000161.1, from coordinate 5,885 downwards.
TGGAGGCTCGGTCCGCTCGCCGCCTGCCGGGGGGAGACCTGCGGCAGGTGAGGAAGGCTGGTCTGTGACCAACGCTCGACGGTCTCCCATAGCCAGGCCTCGGTCGTATCCCACCGATAGTCGGGCGGTGGGAATGCGTTCGTGCGCATCCAGATCTCGACGGTGCGCTCTCCCACGGCCAATCGACCGGCGATGTCGGCGGTCACAACGATGTCGGGAGTCGCCACCTGCTGCCGGGTTCTCCTGCCGAAGCGGCTCCGTTGCTTCCCCCACTGACGGACGGTCTCCCACATCCACAATTCGAGCGTTCCGATTCGAAGGTCGGGATCGGGGAGCATGGAGCGGCGATGCCATCGGGACACGGTGGCCGGGGCGACCCCGAGTCGATCGGAGATCTCGGCCAGGCCGACGAGATCTGGTTTCCCCTGGTGCGCCCGCTCCCTCATATAGGACAGCGTAGACGCGAGCCGTGATGGTTGGGCCGGGTTCAGCCGGCTTTCAGGCGAGAGCGAGCGGCGAATTCGGCGAACAAAGGGGCGGCCAGGGGCGCGGCGATGAGGTAGCCCTGGGCAATGTCGCAGCCGAGGCGTCCGAGGAAGTCGAACTGGTCTTCGGTCTCGACGCCCTCAGCCACGATCTCCATGTTGAGTGTGTGTCCGAGTCGGACGATGGCCTCGGAGATGGCGGCGTCGTCGGGGTCGTCGGGCAAGGCGTGGATGAAGGAGCGATCGATCTTGAGGACGTCGATCGGCAGGCGTTTCAAATAGCTGAGAGATGAATAGCCGGTACCGAAATCGTCGATCGAGATACGGACCCCGAGGTCGCGCAGGCCGTCGAGCGTCACCCGGGCCGGCTCGATGTCTTCGATGAGCGTGCCTTCGGTGACCTCTACCTCCAAACGGCTTGGATCAACGCTGGATACTGCGAGGGCCTCCTGTACTTCGCCGGCGAGCTCACCCTGATGGAACTGGCGGGAGGAGACGTTGACCGATACGACGAAGTCATCCATTCCGGCGGCGCTCCATTCCTCGATCTGGCGGCACGCTTCTTGCAGGACCCACCGATCGAGCGGGATGATGAGCCCTGATTCCTCGGCAATAGGGATGAACCGATCGGGCATGATGAGCCCTCGTTCAGGGTGGTGCCAGCGCACGAGCGCTTCCACCCCGGTTAGCCGGCCGGTGGCGATCTCCAGCTTGGGCTGGTACCAGAGCGACAGCTGCCCGGGGGAGTCGATCGCCGACTTGAGGCTCGACAGCATCTCGATTCGTTCGGAAGTTCGTCGCCGTAGCTCGGTGGTGTAGAACTGGAACCCGTTTCGGCCGGTGTCCTTGGCTGCGTACATGGCCAACGCCGAGTCGCGCAGCAGGCCGTCTGCGTCTTCCCCGTCGACCGGGAAGACGGCGACACCGATGCTGGCCGAGACCTGCAGGTCACGTCCGTCGATCCGATACGGTTGACCGAGGGAGGTGACCGCCTTTTCCGCCACGGACTCGGCGGCGGTGGTGTCATCGGTGCCCTCCACGACGATGGCGAACTCGTCGCCTCCCAGATGAGCCACGGTGTCGGCTGCCCGAACGGTGTCCGAGATCCGCTCGGCGGCCCGCCTGAGGAGCTCGTCTCCGATTTCGTGGCCGAGCTGGTCGTTGACGACGCTGAAATTGTCCAGATCAACGAACAGGACGCTCGCCCAGCCGCTCGTGCGCTTGGCCCGTTTGATGGCCTGGTCGAGACGGTCGCGAAACAACATCCGATTGGGGAGCCCGGTCAGCCGGTCGAATTGTGCCAGATACTCGAGCTCGGCCCGGTCCCGCTTCCGCTCGTCGGCGTGGCGGGCCCGGGTCTCATGCCAGCGTCGGCGGTTGGCCCGAACGGCGGGGCGGAAGAGGAACATTGCTTCGAGCAGGAGGAGCAGCAATCCGGCGCTGAGCAGAGCGAACTCGAGACGGGCAAGCGACTGGACGCGCATCTCTGCCTCGCGCTGGTACTGGAACGCCACGGCCTCCATGCGAGACCGGAACGCGCTCGAGCTGAGCTCGAGGAGGGCGACGTCTGAGCGGGTGGGTGGCACTGCGAGTGCAGAGCGGGCGATATTGATGACCTGGTTGAAGATCGGATCGGCCAGGTCCAGCAGGCGATCTACCTCGGCGCTGGGCGCCCCCGGGAGATCGAGGACGGAATCACCGAATTGGAGCCCGATGTAGTTCTGGGAGAAGGTCTCGAGGGAGGACTCAAGGGACGCGTATGCGCCCGGGTCGGCCTCGTCGGTGAGTGCCGAGACGGCGGTTCCGATCTCGTAGGTGAGGCCGGGAAGGTCGGAGGCGACGTTGAGCACTCGCACGTCATCGGCCTGATTGCCGAGCTCACGCGCAACGAGAACCGTTGAGACCACCATCATGACGGCGATCAGGCCGAGGCCGAGTATGTATCGACCCGCCGGTTTGTGCGGCGGATTATCCGACGACCAGCCTGGCGCCTCGTCGTCGACCATTCCCTCTGGGCTCATACCTCTCCTAATCCCCCGGAGGCCTTTATCGGGCGTTTCGGAGACCGACCTGAGGGTTACGGTGAGGTGACCGGCCGGTGCTCCCGGTAGGCGGCCATGAACTCAGCAGCTTGTTCCGGCGGAAGGTTTTTGACCGCCTCCCGAATCGTCACGCCCGACATGCGGTCGGTGCGTGGTCCCACCCATTCGGCGACGAGTCCCGGCCGCTTGCGCGACGTGTCGCGGAGCACCCATCCGATGGCTTTGCGGATGAAGAACTCCTTTTCGTCGAGCATCTCGTCCGCATACCGGCTGAAGCGGGCGAAATCCCCCCCGCCGGCACGGAGCGGCTTCAGCAGGGCCAGCATGGCTGCTCGACGGATCCAGAAATCCTCGTCGCCCGCCCAGGCATCCAGCACATCGCCAAGCTCGGGGAACTCCTCAACGAGGGGGCCTCCGACGGATGTCGCGAGGTTGTCGACCAGGGCCCACGTCCTGGACTGCCGGAGCATCCGCTCGATGAGTGCGATGTCGATCGCTTTGAGCTTCGCCCGATAGAGATCGAGGAGCTCGACGGCGGTAGCCCGCAGTTCGAAGACCGGCCGTTGCCACAACCCCTCGACCAGGCGAATGACGGAGTCGCGTTCGAGATCCGGATGGCCTCGTGTGAGGCGCTTCGCCGCTGTCCGAATCGTGGGCACGGTGGCGCCGATGAACTCGAGGTCGCTCTTGAGGTACTGCTTTGCCCCAGCAGCCCGGTCTGGTGTCGCTGCGGCCGTCAGGTCATCGACGAGGCCGTCGATGAGGGTGTCGATGTCCACCGCCGGCGCTATTTGCCGAGAATCCGCCGGATCGGCTGGGCTACCTCGGTGTACTCGGCATGGCGTCCCGTCTCCAGTTTGCTGTATACGAGGTCGCCATCGACGGCGACTTCGAACACACCCCCCTTGGAGGGGATGAGCAAGATCTCAAATGCCTGTCCGAATTCCTCGAACAATTCTTCAGCCATGCCGACCGCACGGCCCGTGTAGTTTCAAGCCCGGCAGAATTCGATGGTCACGTTCATAGGGGGGCAGGCTAGCGCCTGCCCCGTCACCAGTCGCCGGTCACCGGTCACCGGCAACCCTTCGGGTTGCATGGCCGGGCTCCGCCCGGCAGTCGTTGGTCGCAAGGAGGAACGAGGAAGTTTCAGGGGTGGGGGACGTCTGCTCCCATGATGGCGCCGCAGAAGCCTTCGACGAGGTCGCGGGCGGCTACTTCGACCTGGGTGACGTCGGCGGGGATAACGACTCCGCTCAGGCTGCGAGTGAAGGGCTGTTCGTCGACATGGGGGTGAGCGAGAATCCTTGTTCCCAGCACCGCTCCGTCAGGGGCGCGCACTTCCCAGGCATCGGCGTACTTGTCCCAGCCGGTCTCCACAGACCGCACCGTCACATCGAACCGAAACGTGCCTTCAGTCTCAGGGGTGATGACGACCTCTTCAACATCGGCGCACATGAGAGGAGTATCGGGTACAGATTCGGTTGCACCAACCTCCTCCGACCCCCCGCACGCCGCCAATGTCAACGTCAACGTCAACGTCAACGTCAACAGGAGACGGGTCGACCTGAACATGCCCCAAGTATGCCCCTCGTTCATACCTACCCGCTTCTCGCCGCTTGCTTGTTGCGCACTGCATACTGCTTGCTGCCTACTGCTCGGGACGAGGGACGTGGGACGAGGGACGAGGCTCTACCCCTCCGTCAAGTGCTCGGCGAGCAGATCCCACACATGACTCTCAGCCAGCTCGCGTCTCAGAAAGGCGAGCGTCCGCAGGAACGTAGGGATGGTTTGCTCGACCGACATCGGGTTTGGTCGGGCGGCCGCGAGTACAGCGGCGTCGGGTCGCAGTACCACCACATCGGTCTCCGGCCAGGTCGCCTCGATGATCTCGAGTTCACGGCTCAGCGACTCGGATCCGAGTCGATCGAATATCCCTTCGTAGAACCGGGCATTTGTGCGTTCTCCCTCGGACGCCATGGGGGCGATGATGAGGATGAAATCGAGTGGATTCTTGGCGTGCTCGAACACGAGATGGGCGCTCGTGCCCGAGGCGACGCCACCGTCCACGTACGGCCGACCGTTGATCTCGACGGGCTGGTACACCATGGGAACGGCCGATGAAGCTGCCACGGCTTCGCCGAGGCTGGTGGCGGGGGCGTCGTCGCTACCGAACACCACCAACCGCCGATCGAGGAGATCAAAGGCGGTGATCAATGTCGTTTTCTCAGGCCATTCCCGGGCGAGTGGTCCGGCCAGGTGTTCGACATAGTCGGCAATCCCGGCGGGATCGAACGGGGCAGGGCCGCCCAGCGTCATCTCGAGCCCCGGTTTGCGAAGGCCCGGCAGGAGGCCGTGGCGAACCCAGCGGCCGAAACCGGTGGGGCGGGTTCGGCGCAAGAGGAACTGGTTCATATGTTCGACGTACTCGGTCCGACCGTGGTCGCCCCCGGTGAGGGTTTCGATCGTGAGGCGGTTGGCTCGAGTGACGGCGGCGACGGTGGCACCCGCCGAGGTTCCGATGATGATGTCGGCGTCGTCGGGATTCCAGCCGGTGGCCATTCGAATGGCCATCAGGGCGGCGAATTCGTAGGCCGCGCCGGTGATTCCGCCTCCACCAAGTACCAGACCAACAGAGCTCATCGGGAACCGACCTTAGTCCCTCGTCCCTCGTCCCTCGTCCCTCGTCCGCAGGGCCGTGGGCCCTATCGTTTCCTCATGAACATTCGCCGGCTTCGACCTGGAACAGACATCGATGAGGTGTCCGTCTTCCTGGCGCAACTGGAGGCGGAGACGGGAATACCTCCGCTCGGTGAGTCCAAATTCGTGGATTTGGTCGGTCCGCACAGGGGAGTTGGGTTCATTGCGGAGGAGCGAGGGAGTATCTGTGCCTATCTCCACCTGCTGCAACGGGAGTCAAGTCAGGTCTGGGAACTGGAGGTGGCGGCCGAGCAATTGTCGAAGGGTGACCTCGAGCGTCTCTTGGCGGCAGCGGCCACCGAAGCTTCGTCGCCGATGCTGTGGTGGACGTTTGGCGAGAGCGAGAGCGCCGCATTCGCCGGTGCCCGCTTCCCGGTGGCTCGCACGCTGCACAAATTCGTGGGGTCGATACCTCTACCGGACCCGTGGCACGTGCCCGAGGGTGTTCGCGTTGCGCACTTCCGCCCCGGGATTGACGAGGAACACTGGCTCGTTGCCAACAACGCCGCCTTCGAGGGCCATCTCGAGAATGGGGCCTGGACGGTGGCCGATGTCCTCGAGCGTGAATCGCGTGGTTGGTTCGATGCCGCCGGTTTCCGACTGTGGTGGGCGGACGATCGAGTGGCCGGATTCTGCTGGACGAAGCGGCACGGTCCGGAAC
>SHLN01000160.1 GCA_004283105.1 Acidimicrobiia bacterium | reverse complement strand
CACACCCGCTTACCTACGAATCCACCGTTTCGGTTTGGGGTGCGGCCCCGCCCTAGGGGATGTAGAGATCATCGTTGCGATAGCCACTCGAGCGGCGGTTGGGGCGTCCTGACAGGCCCGAGACCCAGACAATGAATCGGAGCAAGGCGGCGAGGCCGATGAGTACGAGCATGAGCACCATGGCCAGTCGGGGGCCCCGGAAATTGCCGACCCGACAGGAACTGATGCCGTCCTCGCACATTCCCCAGCCGGTCCCGTCGCCCGTCAGGTCGAGAAGAATGACCATCGGCACCGCCGCCACCGCCAGGATGGCGAGCATGGCGACGAGGACGAGTGCTTTGACGGCGTTCGGGTGCATGGAGCGGATGGTAGTTGCCTGCCGGGATATGGGACGCCCAATCGCGAGGGCCGATTTGCATACGCAGGACGATCTCCGGATAATTACATCCCTGTAACTTGGCGGCCGGGGAGAGAGCCGGCGGGGAGAGAGCCGGGGAGAGAGCATCGTGTACTTCGAAGAACCCTTTACCGAGGACGAACAGGCCGTTCTCGGACGATATTTCACCAACCTCGACCGGCCCGTCTTCGCCCTCATCAACCTCCCCGAGGTGGTCAAGGGCGCGCTCTTTGCCCGCTACAGCCGTACCCACAAGTCGCTCCGGCGCCTCCTGCTCGATGAATTCCTGTCCGATCCCGATCAGGGCATCGACACCATCGCCTCTCATCTGCAGGCCACCGACCAGATGGTGGCCACCCACAAGGCCGAAGCCCTCTACCAGCGCGTGTTCGGCGAGTACGGCGATGATTCGGTCGCCCAGCTCGGCGGCGTCCACCTTGCCACCGAGCAGGCCTCCAACCTCCTCACCAAGGTCCTCGAACGGGGGCGGCTCGCCGCCTACCTCGAGCAGAGCACCCGCTACATCTACTACGACCGGCCGCTCGGTGATCGCTACCGGTACTTCACCCCCACCGAGGTGACGGCGGCCGGATTGGAAGACGAGTACCGGGTCACCATGGACTGGCTGTTCGGGACCTACTCGGAGGTCATCTCCCGCCTCGTCCCGTTTTTTGAGGAGAGATTCCCCCAGGGGCCCGAGGATTCGGACTTCGTGTGGAAGTCGACCATCCGGGCCAAGGCGTGCGATGCCGCCCGCGGCCTCCTTCCTGCCGCCACCACCTCGAACGTTGGCATCTACGCCACCGGGCAGGCGTACGAGTCGCTCCTCCTGCGCATGCGGGCTCACCCGCTCGCCGAAGCCCGCGACTACTCGGCCATGATGCTGGACGAGCTCCGCAAAGTGATCCCGTCCTTCGTCAAGCGGGTGGACATACCCGATCGAGGCGGTGTGTGGAGCACCTACCTCGCCGACATCCGGGCGGACATGGACGAACGAAGCCGGGAGCTCGGGATCAAGCCGGAAGGACGCCCCGAGGTCATCCTGACCGACTGGGACCAGGACGGGGAGCTGAAGGTGGCGGCTGCCGCCCTCTACGCCCACTCGGACTTGCCGGACGACCAGCTGCTGGCGGCGGCACGCGCCATGACGACCGACGAGCGGGCCGAGCTCATCGGGGCCTATGTCGGGAACCGATCCAATCGCCGCCACAAGCCGGGACGGGGCATGGAGAGAACCGGCTACCGCTTCGACATCCTCGTCGACTACGGAATCTTCCGCGATCTCCAGCGCCATCGGCTCATGACGCTCGACTGGCAGCGACTCGGCACCCAACACGGGTACGTGACTCCCGATCCGGTCCGATCGGTCGGGGCGGTCGATCTGTGGGACGAAGCGATGGACCGGACGGCACACCTGGCCGGGCGCATCGAAGACGCGGCCGGACCGGACGTCGCCCAGTACGCAGTTCCCTTCGCCTATCGCATCCGCTTCTACATGGATCTCAATGCCAGGGAGGCCTTCCACCTCCTCGAGCTGCGCACGGCTCAGGGCGGGCACGCCGACTATCGGCGGGTCTGCCAGGAGATGCATCGTCTCATCAGCGAGCAGGCCGGTCACAAGCTCATCGCGGCGGCCATGTCGCACGTCGACCACAACGACTACGAGCTGGGGCGGCTCGAGAGTGAGCGGCGCTCTGCGGCCCGTCGCAAAGCAGCCGGTGTGCCAGAGCCGGTCGTGTGAACGACACGCCACTAGGTTTGCGGTATGGCAGAACTAGACGTTGACGCCCTCATCGAGCGGTTCCGCGAACGAGCCCAGGCGGTCAAGGAGCGCGGGCTTCCACCGGTGGCCGGCGACGAGCGGCAGCTGTTCATCAAGCAGGCCGAGCTCGACTACCTGGACTACGGACTGATCGGCTCAGCCGACTGGGCCGTGGAAGAGGGCCGGCTCGTCCTCCGCATCCCCCTGGCCTCCGACGGCGGATAGACCCTTGCTCGATCGCTCCCTGTTGCTGGTGAGTGGCAAAGGAGGGGTGGGGAAATCAGCGGTCACGGCTGCCCTCAGCATCCTGGCCGCCCGGCGAGGCCGTTCGGTCCTGGCCATGTCGATGGTCGACGATCTCGGGCTCGCCACCCACCTCGGCGTCGATCGGCTCGGCTATGCCCCGCAAGAGGTCAGACCCGGGCTGCACGCGCTGACCATCGACCGTGCCAGGGCACTCGACGAGTACATACGGCTCCAGTTGCATGCCCCTCGCATTGCCCCTCTCGGACCGGTCGCCCGCGGGCTCAACGCCCTCGCCGACACGGTGCCGGGAATCCGGGACATCATTACGATCGGGAAAGCACTGTTCGAAGGCGGCAAGGGCGACTGGGACATCGTTATCGCCGATGCCCCGCCCCTCGGCCAGCTCACGTCGTACCTGCGGGCACCTGTCACCATCGCCGGTCTCGTTCCGGTCGGACGGGTCCGTGATCAGGCGCTTCGCTACGAACAGGAGCTGGGCGATCCGCACCACACCGGGCTTGCCCTCGTCGCCACCCCCGAAGAGCTTCCCGTGGTCGAGACCATGGAGGCCTACGAACAGATCGCCGAGTTCGTCGACATTGCCTCGGTCATCACGAATCGGGTCCTCGGTCCGCTCGGCGTGTCCGAAGACACGCTCGAGCTCGTCGAGTCGCTCCCCCATCGGCAAGCCGGCCGTCTCCATCGCGGGCTGCACGCTGCCCAGCGGAGATGGATCGCCGACCTTCCGGACGGGCCGCAAGTGCCGTACCGATTCGGCATTCACACCCCGGGCGAAGTGGCCGCCCTCATCGCCGACAATCTCGGGACGTACCTGTGACCAGGGCAGTGCTCATCACCGGGGGCGGCGGAGTTGGGAAAACGACCATCGCGGCCGCCGTTGGGGTGGGGGCCGCCCGAGCCGGCCACCGCACCCTCGTGCTGACCGTCGATCCGGCCCGCCGGCTCGCCACCGCCCTCGGGCTCGAGACCCTCGGCAACCATCCCGAGCCGAACCCGCAGCTCGACGGGCTCTTCGCGGCCATGCTCGACTCGGCTGCCTCCTGGGACGCGATTGCCTACCGGCACGCGCCGGTCGAGGTAGCCGACCGGCTCGTCACCAATCCCCTGTTCGAGGCCGTGGCGAGCCGCTTCCCGTCCGGGCAGGGGTACGCCGCCTCCGAGGAGATGGCCGTCCATCTCGAGAGCGGCGAGTGGGATGTCGTGGTGGTCGATACCCCGCCCGCCTCGGGTGGCATCGACTTCTTCGCCGCCCCCTCTCGCATGCGCGAGCTGGTGGGCGGCCGGTTGTTGCGCTGGCTCACCGGCGCCCGCTTGCCGGGCCGCCGCGGCCTGTTCAACCTGGCGGGACGGCCGGCGCTCCGCCTGGCAGACGCCCTCCTCGGTGGGCCGCTCCTCGAACAGGTGGCCGAGTTCCTCTTCGACCTGCGGACCACCTATGACGGGATCACCGCCAAGGCGGCCGCCATCGACCGGCACTTCGCCACCGCCGCCATCGTCGTGGTGACGACCGCCGATCCCGGACCGCTGCGCGAGGCCCTCCGCTTCCACGAGGTCGGCATCGAGCCCGAACTGGTCGTCTTCAATCGCTCCTTGCCAGACGATTGGGCGGCTACCGTCGATCCGCTCGAGGATGGCAGGGCGGCCGCCGCCCTCAACGAGAACCTGGCCCGCTGGGCGCTCGAGGTCGGCAGGCAGGAAGACGCCAGAGCCGACTTCAGCGGCCAGGTCGGAACCCCCATGGCGACCGTCCCCTGGCTGGCCGACGCCCCGGTCGACCTCGATGGCCTCCAGGCAGTGCTGGATGGGTCCGAGGGATTGTCGCTTGACGCGCTTGGGGTGTAGGCGATAGCAGTAGGCAGTACGCAGCAAGCAGTAAGCAAGACAGCGCTGCGGGCGCCGGAGTTGCGCGGCAGGATCTGGCCTCCACCCCTACTGCCTACTGCCGTTGCCGTCTCTGACCGTGGAACCAATCACGAGACGCGCGACGTCTCACTTCGAAGAGCCGGGAGGCGCTGATGGAACGCGGATTTGCTCGTTCACCGTGGTTGGTGGGATTGCTTCTGATGGTGGTGCTGACGCTGGTGGCCGCCGCGTGCGGAGGTGACGATGCCGGCGACACCTTCCTGCAAACCTCAGACGCGCTCACCAACTCGAGTGGGGTCCAGCCGCTGTCGTACTCGGGCAGCGACGCCGACAGGTTCGTAGCCACGACAGTGCCTCCGGCGCAGGTGGCCGGCGGAGGCGACAGCGGTGGGGACGCAGTGTCGAACGAGCCACCGGGCCTCGGCCCGGATGGGGTCGACCCCATCGTCTTCCAGACCACCGACTTCGGACGCGACATCATCTTCACCGCCGACCTCACCGTGGCAGTCACCGACGTGGCCGTCGCCGGCGATGAAGCAACCCGCGAGATTGCTGCCCTGGGCGGGTTCCTATTCGGTCAACGAACCACCGGTGCTCCCAACCCGGTGAGCGTCCTCACCTTCAAGGTTGCCCCGGCCGATTTTGCCGGGGCGCTCGACCGGCTCGGTTCGATCGGCGAGGTGAGGGCACAGAACGTGTCCGCCAGCGACGTGACCGAGCGAATCGTCGATCTGGAGAGCCGCATCCTGAGCGCGGAAGCAAGCGTCGAGCGGCTTCGCCAGCTCCTGGCCGAAGCGGATGCCGTCGCCGTCGTGGTGCAGGTCGAGACCGAGCTCCTCCAGCGCGAGACCCAGCTGGAAACACTGCGCGGCCAGCTGCGTACGCTCGAGGACCAGGTCAGCCTGGCAACCATCGTGGTGACGCTGACCGAGGCGCTCAGCCAGCCCCGGATCCAGCTGATCGTGACGACATATCCGGGTCACGACGGCCCCGGGCAGTCGTGCCACGGTGAGGGCGGCCTGAACATCGACGAGGGCTCCAAGGCAACGGTGTGCTTCGAGATCCTCAACGTCGGCGACGCCCCGCTCACCAGTTTCGAGCTGACCGATCCCGTACTCGACATCACCCTCGAGGACCTGACGGCCGTATTCGGCGAGTCGACCGACACCATCGAGCCGGGCGACAGCATCATGCTCGCCTATGAATTGGTGGCCGAGCGTGATCTCCGCACCCAAACGCGGGTGAGCGCCAGCCCGGTCAATCAGGAGGGCGAAACGCTCGTGGGCCGCACGGTGGCCGACACTGCCACCATCTTCATCAACGCCGTCGACCCGGGCGGAATCCCCGGCTTTGGTGAAGGACTGTCCGGCAGCATCAGCTTCCTGGCCAATCTCGGACGGATCCTCATCCTCGGCGTTGGCGTCGTCCTGCCGTTCATCTGGCTCCTCCCCCTCCTCATCTGGATCTTCATACGCCGCCGGACAAAGGCAGCAGCCGAGGAGACGACCGAGAAACCTGAGGAGAGCGACCCCGACTTCGAAGAAACCGAGACGGATCCCGAAGAGATGGTCTCAGATCCCGAAGGCAGCGAACTGCGCGAGTAGCGAGCAGCGAGGGACGAGGGACGAGGGACGAGGGACGAGGCTACGCCAACGCCCGCCCGCCCAGCAACTCTT
>SHLN01000012.1 GCA_004283105.1 Acidimicrobiia bacterium | reverse complement strand
CCGGGGGTGGGAAGTTGGTGAGCTCCGAGCCGGGGAGCAGCGGGGGGATTGCCTCCAGGTCCTTGTCGATGGTCATCGAATCACTCCCCTCACGACAACGGCACGCTCTGGCCGGCCTTCACGAATGCGTCGTCTGCGAACCAGATGCCGGCCATGGCCGATAACCCGCCGAGTGCGCCCACCCAGGTGGCTCCGCCGAGGGCGATGGCACCGAACACGATCGGCACCACGACGCCGAGCAGCTGGCCGCCCAGCCACCACTCGCGGGCGTACACCCCCCGGGTCATGTGGTGCATGGCGTCGGTGATGTTGCGGGTCGGGTGACGGGTGGTGAGTTCGGCGAAGGCGATGAGCCCGAGGGCGGCCGAGCCGCCGATCATGGCCCAGGTGAAGGCGGTGGTGGCGCTGTCGGGCACGTCCAGGAACAGGTCGAGGACGAGTCCGCCCCCACCGCCGACGGCGAAGGCTCCGGCCACCATGTGCCACAGGAGAATCGGGCTCTGCCACAGGTCGCGGGCTTCGGCCTGGCCGAACAGGAACGCCGTGTATCCGGCGGCGGCGAGGGCGATGGGCACGGCGATCCATACGAGGACTTTGACGAGGTCATCGGCTCCGGCGATTCCGGCCAGGAACCATAGGCCGAGCACGGCTGCGTAGGCCGAAAGGATGACGGCGCCTTTCACCAGCCACGATCCCCATCGGCCCTTGGTCAGCAGGTACATAAAGCGGTCGGGACGCTTGAGGTCGGTAACGAGCAGGGCGCCGGTCCCGGCCAGGAAGAGGCCGGCAACGAGGGGGGCGACCCAATTGATCAGCGCCGAGCCGGTGGCGGCGCCGGCCAGGAGGGCAAGGGCTACCGCCAGAGCCAGGCCGGCGGCGATTCCCTTGGTGAGGAAGTAGCTCGACACCCGCCAGCCCCACGGCATCGGGTGGTCGGTGTTGTACACGACCCGTGGGGGAGCACCGTTGCGGCCGTACTCGAACCCGGGGGGCGCCTGCGGGTCGCTTCCGTTCTTGGGCGTGAGGTCGACCGACATCCAGGCCGGTACCGGATCGGGTGGATCGCGCCAGATGTAGTCGTTGATGACCGTCTCGGCAGACAGCGGGTCGAGGTTGGCCTGTTCGATCCCCTTGTACCAGAGGTTGGGGTTGGTGCCCTGCTCGGGCGAGCGGACGAAGACCTGCTCGTTGGCCACGATCTTGGCGATGCGTGTGGTTGGGTCGTCCAGGTCGCCGGCCACGATCGCCTGCTCCGGGCACACGACAACGCAAGCGGGCTCTATGCCGACCTCGACACGGTGGACGCAGTAGTTGCATTTCTGAGCGGTGTTCTCACCGGGGTCGATGTAGAGAGCGTCGTACGGGCAAGCCTGCATGCACGACTTGCAGCCGATGCAGCGGTCGGTGTCGAAGTCGACGATTCCGTCGTCACGCTTGTAGAGAGCCGTGGTCGGGCAGATATCGACACAGGGGGCGTCGGTGCAGTGGTTGCACCGCATGACCGAAAAGAAGCGCTTGGTCTCGGGCCAGGTGCCTTTCTCGATGTACTTGACCCAGGTCCGGTTGACGCCGAGCGGAACGTCGTGCTCGGTCTTGCACGCAACGGTGCAAGCGTGACAACCAATGCAGTTGTCCTGGTCGATTACGAACCCGTAGCGCAGTGCTCGCTCCCTTCAGTCGCTCGCGGCCATCGGCCTATCGGCCATCGGCCATCGGCCCGAGGTCGCCAGTCACCAGCCTATGAATTCGAACGGGAGGTTCAAAGCCGTTGACCGTTGACCGTTGACCGTTGACCTTCTCAAGCCTTTTCGATGATGAAGTGGTACTCGTCGTTCTCTTCGAATTGCTCTTTCAATGAGTTGCCGGTGTCCTTGGCCCAGGCGGGAATGTCCGAGAGGGCACCCTTGTCGGTAGCGATCAGCTCGAGCGTCTGGCCCGAGGTGATCTCGTTGATTGCCATGGCGGTCTTTACGACCGGCATCGGGCACTGCAGGTTGCGTGCATCGACGGTTGTGTCTGCCATTGTCTTGTTCTCCTCCTGAACGGTTACACGAATAACTGGATCGAGGCGTCCTTCATGAGACTGATTGCCGAACCGGCCCCGGCGGGTTTGTCGAGGCCGTCGATGAGGTCGTCGTTGGTGAGTCCCATGAGATCCATGGTCATCTGGCATGGCCAGAGCTTCACACCCAGCTGGATCGACAGGTCGAGGAGCTCCTGAACGGAGGCGACGTTCTTGTCGTCGGCCAGGCTCTTCATCATCGACGGTCCGAGACCGGCGAAGTGGAGTTTGGAGAGATGGAGCCCGTCGGGAGTCCCCTTGTGGAATGCCGACATCATCTTCTGTCGCCAGTCTTCACCGGTGATGCCGGTTCCCGGCTTCTTGAGGATGCTCAACCCCCAGAATGTGAAAAAGATCGTCACATCCATTCCGTAGGCGGCGCCGGTGGTAGCCAGAATGAGGACCGGCCAGGCCTTGTCGAGGTCGCCGGAGGCGGCGACAAGGACCATCTTCTCCTTCTCCGGTGCCGATTCTTCGGCAGCCGTTTCTTCCTGGAGATCCGGAACGGTCATGAGCTCCTCCTTGACTCGAGCCATATGCGGCTGGGCGCATATTGGCATCGGGGCGGGCCCGGTGCAAGTAGTTAGTGCACAAGCGACCGGCCGTCGGCCATCGGCCATCGGCCGTTGGCCAGCCGGGCGCTTTCCTAAGCGCCCTCCCTGTGCCATCATTGCCCGATGAAGTCCGTTCAGCAGGAGCTCTATCAGTTGCACGCCAGTGTGTGCAAAGGTCTGGCCGATCCGAAGCGGCTGCTCATTCTCAACGCGCTGCGCAACGGCGAGCTGTCGGTCTCCGAGATCTGTGATGAGGTCGGGTTCGCGCAGGCGAACGTGTCGCAGCACCTCGCCGTTCTCCGGGATCGTGGCCTCGTCGAGACCCGGCGAGAGGGCCAGTTCATCTACTACTCGGTCTCCTCACCGAAGATCATCGAGGCGCTCGACTTACTGCGCGAAGTCATGACCGCACAGATGGGTGCCGCCGTCGTTTCGTAGGGCTGCTTGTCGGAGCGGGGGTCTTTCTCGTATGCTCGGACATGCGGTTGACCGCATATCTTCGTTTGAGGAGGAGCGATGAGTCGAACGATCACGACCGAGGACCTGGCCCAGCGAGTAGACGACGCCGCCCGGGCGCCGTTCATCCTCGACGTTCGGGCCGAAGATCAATTCGATCGCTGGCGTATCGAGGGCAAGGCCGAGCTCGTCATGGAGAACATCCCGTACTGGACGGCGCTCACCGATCTTGGCCAGATCGTCGAGAAACTCCCCGAGCACCAGGAAGTGGTCGTCGTATGTGCCCACGGCGGGTCATCGGGCATGGTCGCCGAGATGGTCGACCGACCAAACGTGCACAATCTCGAAGGCGGCATGGACGCCTGGGCCAATACGCTCGTGCCCCGCACGCTGTACGACGACGGCACGCAGTATGTCGTCCAGCTTGATCGGATCGCCAAGGCCTGTCTCTCGTACGCCGTCGGCGCCCGCGGCGGGACGATGGCGCTCATCGATCCGAGCGGCGACGTCGAGCCGTACCTCGCCATCGCCGAGGAGATGAATTCCCAGATCGCCGATGTGTTCGATACCCACCTCCATGCCGATCACATCTCGCTCGGCCGGCAACTCGCCACGCACGCCGAAGCCGTCTACCACCTCTCTCCGGGTGACGGGGAGGACGCCAGTTACGACTTTGCGGCCCTCGTCGACGGAGAGGTGTTCACGTACGGCGAGCTGGAACTGATCGTCCGGACTATCGCCACCCCCGGGCACACCCCGGGAAGCACCTCGCTCGAAGTCCACGACCGGTTCCTCATGACCGGCGATGCCGTGTTTGTGTCAGGGGTGGGCCGCCCCGATCTCGGGGGCGAGACCGAGCCGTGGGCGCGCGACCTCTTCAACACGATTCACGAGAAGCTGGGCCATCTCAACCGGGACCTCGAAGTTTGTCCGGCCCACTACACGGCACGATCCGAATCTCGCGACGATGGGACCCTGCGGCGTTCGTTGAGCGATCTGCTCGACAACGACCCGGTGGTGTCGATCGCCGATGAGGCCGAGTTCGTCGACTATGTGGTGTCCCACCTGGGCGAGCCGCCCGAGGTGTACGCCAAGATCCGGCTCGTGAACCTGGGGCTGACGGCACCGGACCCCGAAATGGCCAAAGAACTCGAGGTCGGTCGCAACGAGTGCGCCCTCACCAAGTGATCGCCTCCGCCCGGTGAGCGCCCGGCCCGACCAGCATCGGGTGACCCTGGGTCGCGGGGATGTCATCGCCGGGATCAGCGTGGCGCTGGTGCTCATCCCCCAATCGCTTGCCTATGCCGAACTGGCCGGGCTTCCCGCGTACTACGGGTTGTACGCGGCCGCCCTCCCACCGCTGGCGGCGGCCTTCTTCGCATCGTCGCGATACCTCCAGACCGGTCCGGTGGCCATGACGGCCCTGCTCACGTTTGGAGCGTTATCGGCCTTCGCCGACCCGTTCAGTGAGGAGTGGATCAAGCTGGCGGCCCTGCTGGCACTGGTCGTCGGTGTGTTCCGGGTCGCCCTTGGCCTCGTGCGGGGAGGCGTCATCGCCTATTTCATGTCCCAGGCCGTGCTCGTCGGCTTCACCACCGCAGCGGCCATCCTCATCGTGTCCTCGCAGCTCCCGACTGCCCTCGGGGTCGTTGCCGACGGTGACACCATCCTGTCGAGGCTGTGGTGGACGGTTCGTCACGGAGGCGACTGGGAGCCGACGGCCATCGTGCTGTCGGTCATCACCGTGGTACTCGTGGCCGGGGGGCGCAGAGTGCATCGCCTGTTCCCCGGCGTCCTCATCGCTGTTGTCGTCGGGATCCTCTACAGCGTCGTCTCGAACTACACCGGGCTGCGGGTGGGCGACGTCGACCTCAGCTTCCCCGGTTCTCCGATCGATCTGCCGTGGGGGGATGTCTGGTCGCTCATCGTCCCGGGGGCGGTCATTGCGCTCGTGGGGTTTGCCGAGCCGGCCTCCATTGCCCGCATCTTCGCCGCCCAGGATCGCGAGCGCTGGAGCCCGAACAGGGAGCTGATCAGCCAGGGAGTCGCCAACCTCGCATCCGGCTTGTCGGGTGGGTTCCCGGTCGGTGGCTCCTTTTCTCGCAGTTCGATCAATCGGCTCGTCGGCGGTGAGACGAGGTGGAGCGGAGCCGTGACCGGCCTCGCCGTGATCGCCTTCCTGCCCCTGGCCGGGCTCATGTCGGATCTTCCCCGGGCAGTGCTCGGCGCAATCGTCATCGCGGCGGTGGCTCGTCTCATCGATATTCCCCGCCTGCTGCGGTTCTGGCGCCTCTCGCGTGCACAGGCCCTCGTGGCCTGGATTACGTTCGCGGCCACGCTCATCCTGTCGCCCCGCATCGATGTCGCCGTGATGCTCGGCATCGGGCTCGGGATCACCGTCCACCTGTGGCGAGAGCTGCGCGCGCCGGTGGGCTCGGACTACGCCGACGGGGTGCTGGTGCTTCGACCGCAGGGGGTCATCTTCTTCGGCTCGTCACCCGATGTCGCCGAGGCGATGACGAATCTCCTTGCCGACCACCCCGACGCCGATCGGGTCGTGTTCGACCTATCCGGGGTGGGGCGGATCGATCTGACCGGAGCGCTTGCCCTCAAGACACTGGTGGACGATGCCCGATTGGCAGGCTTGGAGGCCGAGGTCTCGTACGTCCCCGATCATGCCGAGCGGGTCCTCAGAGCGGTCTGGGAGGGCGACTTCGCTACCCAGCGCGACGTCGATCCGGCATGATCCTCGGAGTCGTGCTGGCCGGCGGAGCGTCCAGCCGGATGGGTGTCGACAAGGCGACGGTTGAGATCGAAGGCCGGTCGATGCTCGATCGGGTGGCCACTTCGCTCGCGTCGGTCGTCGACCGGGTCGTGGTGTCCGGCCGGTCGGAGATCGCTGGTCTCGCCGGATTGCCCGATCCAGAACCTGGTCGAGCCGGGCCGCTCGCCGGTCTGGCGGCGGCATTGACAGAGGCCCATGCCATGGGTGCGGAGGCGGTGATGCTCGTTGCCGTCGACCAGCCCTTTGTTCGTCCCGAGACCCTCAGCCGGCTCATCGACCGGTTCGGCGGAGCGGCCGTCGTCCCGGTCGCCGATGCGATCAGGCAGGTCACCTGCGCCGTCTACCCGGCGGACTGGAATGCTGAGGCGATGACGGAGCTGGACGCCGGCGGCTCGATCCAGAGCTTGCTCGACCAGATGCCCGTCGTCGAGGTCCTCCCGGACGAGTGGGAGGCGTGGGGCGAGGATGGGCGGTCCTGGTTCAGCATCGACGATGCAGCCGCCCTCGATAGCGCGCTCGGCCGCTTTGGATCAGGTCTCGAGTAGGTCGTCTCCGAGCCGGGCGGCCTCGGCCCAGGCATCGGCCGGGCTGACTCCGTCGGCCACCCGGGCTGCAACAAACCAGCCGGCCAGGAAGGTGGCGAGCGGGGCGTGCTTGCGCTCGCTCCCGTGGGCAACCCGGCGGGTGAAATCGAGGATGGCGTCTTCGTTCGGGATTGAGACCGCCTGACCGGCCGCCTCGCTCAGCTTCTCGGCATACCTGTTGGTGAACATGGATTGATTCTCCCACGGCTTGCGAGTGGTCCCCGGTAGCGTGCTGGCTATGGCGTTGCGACAAGACCAGGGAATCGTGCTGCGCGGCTACCCGTTTGGTGAGGCCGACAAGGTCGTCGTCCTCCTCAGCCCCAACCACGGCAAGGTACGCGCCGTCGCCAAGGGTGTTCGCAAGACCAAGAGCAGGTTCGGTGGCCGACTGGAGCCGTTCACCCACGTTGATGTTCTTCTGTACGAGGGCCGCAACCTCGACACCATCACCCAGGTGTCGGTGGTGGAGGCCTATTCGCACATGCGTCTCGATCTCGACTGCGTCCTCGCCGGGGGGACCATGATCGAGGCGATCGACGCGGTGGCCCAGGAGGGGGCAGGATCCCACCGCCAGTTTCTCCTTCTCCAACGGGGGCTGAGAGCCCTCGAAGCGGGCCCGGTCCATCCCGACCTCGTTGCCGCCTTCCTCTTGAAGCTGGCGTCGGTTATCGGGGTCGCTCCGTCGCTTGCCGCTTGCGCGGAGTGCGGGGCAACCGACAACCTCGCACGATTCAGCCTCGCCTCGGGGGGCGTGGTGTGCGGCCTGTGCAGCCCGGATCGCGGGATGAAGCTGCGCGACGGGCTGACGGCTCACCTGGCGGCGCTGGCAGAGGCCGATCTCTCCGACTTGCCCCCGGCCAGCGCGTTGTCTCGAGATGCGATCGGAGTCACCCGCCGTTTTGTGGAGTACCACCTCGAACGGCGACTCGAGAGCCTGAGCGTGCTCGATGGCTGAGCGGCTGGATACCGCCCGTATCCCCCGTCATGTCGGGATCATCATGGACGGGAACGGCCGGTGGGCGAATGCCCGGGGGTTCGAGCGCACCGTCGGCCACGCCGCCGGCGAGCAGTCGATCTTCGACACTATCGACGACTGCATCGAGTTCGGTGTCGAGTGGCTGACCGTATACGCCTTCTCGACTGAGAACTGGAACCGATCAGCAGAAGAGGTTGACTTCCTCATGGCCTTCAACGAAAGCCTGCTCGTGCGTCACCGGGACGCCGTGGCGGAGAAGGGTGTGCGGCTCCACTTCGTCGGCCTCTCAAATGATCCTCGCGTTCCCACCAACGTCGTCGAGCGCATGGCCGAGAGCGAGCGGCTCTCTGCGGACAACACCCGGATGCACGTTGTGTTTGCGTTCAATTACGGCGGCCGGGCCGAGATTGCAGATGCGGCCCGGACAATTGCCGAGGAGGTGGCGGCCGGAACCCTCGACCCCGCAACGGTTGACGGCGCAACGATCGCCGACCGGCTCTACCTGCCAGAGATGCCTGATCCCGAGCTCATCATTCGCACGAGCGGCGAGCAGCGACTCAGCAACTTCCTCCTCTGGCAGTCTGCCTACTCAGAGCTCGTGTTCACGCCGGTGCTGTGGCCGGACTTCGACCGGAGGGCGCTCATCGACTGCCTCGTCGAGTACCAGGGGAGGCACCGTCGGTTCGGGGGAGTCGAGCCGGCCTCAGCCGACGACGGTTCGGATCAGTAAGCCGATGGCGGCAATCGCGGAAATGGCGAGGACGGCGTTCTTGAGAGCGGCTCCCTCGACCCGGTCGGTGAAGTAGCGGCTCAACCACAGTCCGGTGAAGGCGGCGGGGATGAGGAAGGCCGCAACCTTCAGGTCGTTCATGGCGATCTCGCCGGTTACCCCGCGCACGCTGATCGAGAACAGGATGCCGATGGCGAAGATGGCGTTGAGGCTGGATCGGAGTTGGCCGCCCTCGACGTCGCGGTAGAGGAGGGCGAGCGGGGGTCCGCCGATCGAGGCTACGAGCCCCATCGTGCCGGAGGCGACCCCGGCAGTCATCTTTGTCAGCGGAGTGAGGCGGATGACGACACCGCTCGCCACGATGGCAACGCCCGCCAGCACGAGCACGGCGATCAATACGTCGAGGGCGGTCTCGGAGAATTGCTTGATCAAGACAACCCCGAGCGCGGCTCCGGGAAAGCGCCCGGCCAGCACCCACCCAACCCCGGACAGGTCCAGATGACGCCACTCTCGCCACACCATGGCAAGGGCGAGCGGGAGTGCGATGAGGAGCTGGGGGACCGGTGCCAGATCACGATCGAGGAGACTCAGCACCGGCACCGAAACGACCGCCAACCCGAACCCGATCGTGCCCTGCACGAGCCCGGCCGCGATCGTGATGAGGAAGGCAAGAACGAGGATCCAGGCGTCGGCGGGCATGGGGCCAGCCTAAAGCTGGCGGTCAACGGTCAACGGTCAACGGTCAACAGCCGCAGAATCCACGCTTTGAGCCTGGGGCTGTTCAGAATGGGGCTCCCTGACCGATAGGTAGCCGTGACCCGATTCCAATCCATCCGTCTGACAGCGCTCGTTGTGGCGCTTGTGGCAACCGCCTGCAGCTCGGAGTCGGGGGATTCGAGCTCGACGATCGCGCCGGTGTCGACGACCACCTCGAGCGCCGCGTCGGCGACGACGACGACCACGGTTCCGGGCGTCGCTATGCCGGTGTTTGCCGATGATGATGAGATGGTGGCCGTCGATCCTGACGTGACCATCGGGATGCTCGAGAACGGCCTCACGTATTACATCCGGCGCAACACCCGTCCCGGCACGAGAGCCCAGCTGCGGCTGGCTGTGGCGGCGGGGTCGGCACTCGAGGACGATGACCAGCGCGGGGTTGCCCACTATCTCGAGCACATGATGTTCAACGGAACCGAGTCGTTCCCGGCGAACGAGCTGGTGCGGGTCCTGGAGCGGTTCGGTTCTGAGTTTGGCCCCGACATCAACGCCTATACCAGCCTCGATCAGACGGTCTACGAGCTCGAGGTCCCGACCGACACCGACGGCATTCTCGAGACGGCCATCGATGTGCTGTTCGAGTGGTCGAACCGGGCCACCATCGATCCGGTGGAGGTCGACGCCGAGCGGGGAGTGATGCTCGAAGAGTGGCGGCTGCGCAGCCAGAGCTTCTTCGGCCGTTACTTCGACGAGGTGAGTGATGTGCTGCTGGCAGGATCGTCCTATGAGGGACACGACCCCCTCGCCGACGAGGACGAACTGGCGGTCACGTCGGTCGAGACTCTGCAGCGGTTCTATCGCGATTGGTATCGGCCCGACCTCATGGCGGTGGTGGCCGTCGGTGACTTCGATGTCGATGAGGTCGAACAGCTGATACGAACCCGATTCGAAGCACTCGAACCGCCGAGCACTATCCGGCCTCGCCCCGAGCTGGCGGCCGGATCGTTCAGCGAACCGGGGTTCGTGGTTCTCACAGACCCCGAGTCGCCCAATGCGTTCGTTGAGCTCAATTACCCGTTGCCGGCGCTCGATCAACGAACGATCGGTTCTGCCCGCCAGGAGCTGGCACTCGTCCTGGCCTTTGACATGATCGTCACCCGGCTGGACGAGGACTCCCGCCGGGGTGACACGAGCTTCTTCAACCCATCGTTTGCGGCCAATCCGTTCGTGGACGGCCAGCGGACGCCCGGCCTGGCGGCGTCGGCCGATCCCTCCGATCTGGTCGATACGGCTGCGGCGTTGCTGGAGGAAGTCCGCCGGGCTCTCCTGCACGGGTTTCGCTCCGACGAGCTGGAACGGGCGGTAGCCGGAATCCGGAGCCAGGTTGAGCTCGAGTTCGAGAGCGTCAGGACGAAGCAGGATGGGCAGTACGCCGAGGACTACGTGGCCCATTTCCTGACCGGGACGCCGATCCCGTCGGCCGAAAGCAACCGGGACCTTGCAATGCGCCTGCTCGAAGAGACGACGCCCGAGCAAGTCACGGAGACATTCCGAGCCACGATTCAATCGACGGCACCGCTGGTGATCGTCGCCGGTCCCGAGTTTGCGGCCGCCGATATCCCGGACGAGGCGACGTTGCGGCAGGTGGTGGCCGAGGCGGCGGTCGCCGAGCTGGAGGAGCGGGCAGCAGATGAAGCCGGGGCGGAGCAGCTGATGGTGCGGCCCGACCCCGTTGAGATTGTGTCGCGCTCGCAGCTGGTCCCGCTCGCGCCGACCGTGCTCGAGCTCGCCAACGGCGTACGCGTCGCCTACGTCGAGTCTGATATCGCCGCCGACGCGGTAGCGATGCAAGCGACCAGCCCGGGCGGATGGCTGCTTCTCCCCGATGAAGACGTTCTGGAAGCCCAGTTGATCGGGTCGATCGTGTTCGAGAGCGGGGTCGCCGGTTTCGATCAGGTCGCCCTCGCCCGGTTCTTGAGCGGGGAGGTAGCCCAGGTTTTCACGTCGATCGAGGAGTCCCGGGAAACGATCGTCGGCAGTGCTGAGAGCGATGATCTCGAGCTCCTCTTCCAGCTCATCCATCTCTACTTCGTAGAGCCCCGGGCCGACGGCCAGGCACTCGATGCCCTCGTCGGGGAATTGCGGCCGCTTGCTACCGACCGGGACCGGATTCCCTTCCTCGCTCTCGCCGATCAGGTGTTGCGCAGCCGGTATGGCGGCGATGCCCGCTACCTCCCTATTCCGTCCGTCGAAGACCTCGATGCGTTCGATCTCGCAAGGGCCATCGAAATCCAGCAGGAGCGCTTCGCGGATGCTTCAGACTTCGTGTTCACGTTCGCCGGCGACTTCACGGCCGGGGAACTCGAGGACCTGGCGAGCCGCTATCTCGGAACTCTGCCGGGCGGCGGAGAGCCTGAGTCTGCCGGGACCGGGCAGCCGGAGGCCCCCGACGGCGTGGTCTATGAGGTTGTGGACTCGGGGGACGGAGCGCTCGGGGCCGTCTTCTATCAGTTCAGCCAGGAGATCGAGGCGACATCGGAGGTGCGATTGACCGTCCCCCTGCTCGAGTCGATCCTGAACCAGCGACTCACCGCGCTCCTGCGGGAAGATCTGGGGGCGACCTACTCGCCGTTTGTGACGATCGCCATCCAGGACGAGCCGATTGAGATCATCGAAGCCATTGTGGAGGTGAGTGGAGATCCCGATGGTCTCCAGCCGATCGCCGACGCCCTGCTGACCGACCTCGCCGACCTGGCCGGTAGCGGTCCCACTGCCGATGAGATGGCCATCGCTGTTGAGCAGACGGTCCGGGACTATGAGCTCATCGGCAACCAGTTCTGGCTCGACCTCATGACCCGGTACGTCCCCAACCCGGACCTCGACCCCGGCGAGGTCGCCGATCGGATCCCGGACACGATGTCCCTCACGAGCTCAGACGTCCGGGCGCTCGCAGCCGCCCTCCTCACCCTCGACGACTACATCCGGGTCGATCTCGTCCCGGTGGGCTAGCGACGCCGCCGACCGCCGACCGCCGACCGCCGACCGGCTCGTCCACGAGGCTCGCAACACGATTCTGAATTCCCCTGAGGGAAGGGAAATAGGGGTCCCGGCTAGGCCAGCAGCTGGATGTCGGCGTCCTCCATCACCGGGAGGAACGTCAAGTACTCGCAGTGAATGACTCGCTCGAAGGCGATCTCGTCCCGTCTGACATGGTGCTGACGGAGGGACCGCTCACAGGCGTACAGGTCACCGCCGAGATCGTGGATCTGCTGGACACGCTCATGGGCGTCCCGGCGTGCCGCCCGTCTGGAGGGCCGGAGCCGGCTGCCGCTCGTCGGGAACGCAGCGGAGAGAACGGCGACGGCCGGGCCTTCGAAGAAGATCGACACGCCGACGCCCTCGAGGGTGGCCGCCTGGGCGAGGGCGAGGGGAGCCTCGAGATGATCGTGGGCCGCGCTGGAGAGAACGAGCGCCATCTTATGGACGACTTTGATCGGAACCCCCTTCTCGATGGCGTACGTCCGGGTGTCACCAGCGTCCTCCACGTCCACGAGATGGTTACCCGTGGCCTCACACCACGCCCGCAGGTCGTTGTCGATGGCTTCGTCGGCGTCGACCTCAACCAAGAGGGTCTCGCCCGCTTTCATGTCGTCGAGCCGGTTGATGGCCCGGGCCACGATGTCGGTCGTCAAGGCGTTGCCCCGCAAATCCAGGTGGTTTTCCCCGGTGTCGTGAGATCCCACTGCACCTCCCCGATCTTCTATTTTCACTATCCAGCTCACAGGGCGGGCCAACCAGGGGCGAAAGGCCGGAATTCGGTGGCGCGGCCCTAACATCTTCCGGATGCCAGCACCCAGCCTCGACACCATCGCCAACCTCGCCAAGAAGCGCGGGTTCGTGTTCCAGTCCTCCGAGATCTATGGCGGGCTGCGGTCCGCCTACGACTACGGGCCGCTCGGCGTCGAACTGCTCCGCAATGTGAAAGAGCAGTGGTGGCAGTCGATGGTGCGGCTCCGCAACGACATCGTTGGGCTCGACTCGGCGGTTCTCCAGGCCCGGCAGGTGTGGGTGGCGTCCGGCCACGAGGCTGAGTTCACCGATCCGCTCGTCGACTGTACAAACTGCAACAACCGATTTCGGATCGACAAGCTCGACGATCCCAATCAATGTCCCAATTGCGGCAAGCGGGACACGTTCACCGAGCCCCGTCAGTTCAACCTCCTCTTCACTACCCACATGGGTCCGGTGGAGGATGAGGGCGCCAAGGTGTACCTCAGGCCGGAGACGGCCCAGGGCATCTTCATCAATTACGAGAATGTGCGGCGCACCTCTCGCCTCAAGCTGCCGTTTGGCATCGCCCAGATTGGCAAGGCGTTCCGCAATGAGATCACGCCCGGTCAGTTCGTGTTCAGGACCCGTGAGTTCGAGCAGATGGAGATGGAGTTCTTCTGTCATCCCTCGGAGTCGGCCGATTGGTACGACTACTGGCAGAAAGAGCGGATGGCGTGGTACACCGACCTCGGCCTGGCGGCCGAAGACGTCCGGTTGCGCGAACACGATCCCGAGGAGTTGGCCCACTACGCCGCCGGCACCTCAGACGTCGAATTTCAGTTCCCGTGGGGGTGGGACGAGCTGGAAGGCATCGCCAACCGCACCGACTTCGACCTCAAGCAGCACACCGAGCACAGCGGCGTCGACCTGCGGTATTACGACCAGGAAGCCGACGAGCGCTTCTTCCCGCATGTGATCGAGCCGGCCGCCGGGGCTACCCGGACCACGTTTGCCTTCCTCATCTCCGCCTACGACGAGGAAGAGGTACGGGGAGAGACCCGCACCGTCCTGCGCCTCGATCCGCGGCTCTCACCGATCAAGGTGGCGGTGCTCCCGTTGTCCAAGAAAGCCGAATTGATCCCGGACACCGAGGCCATCGCGTCCGCACTCCGCCCCCGGTGGGCGGTCGAGGTGGATGTCACCCAGGCGATCGGCCGGCGCTACCGGCGCCAGGACGAGATCGGCACGCCCTACTGCGTGACCATCGACTTCGACACCCTGGAGGATCGGGCCGTCACGATCCGCGATCGGGACACGATGGCGCAAGATCGGGTAGCCATCGACCAGGTCCCTGCCTATCTGGCCGAGCGCCTGCCGTAGCGGCTCATAGCTCCGGCGGTTCGGTTCCTTCGCCCAGGAAGAACGGGTCGATCGGAAGCAGGTCACGTTCGGTCGGCTCGAGCGCCCGCTCGACCGCCGCCAGATAGCCCTCGGCGGTGCGGTCCCAGGTGTAGCGGTCGTGCACCCGTTGCCGGCCGGCGGCAGCGAGCGTTTCCCACTCATCTCCCAGTGCTCGTTCCAGTCCCGCCGCGATGTCGTATGGATCGGCCGGATCGACGAGCACTCCGTACTCGCCGTCGGCGTCGATGAGGCTTTCGGACGGCCCCCCGTTTCGGGTAGCGACGACTGCCAGCCCCGAGGCAGCGGCTTCGAGCGGCGCAAGGCCGAAGGGCTCGTACAGGGCGGTGAGAGCGAAGACGCCTCCGTGCTGGGCGAGGTGTCTGTAGGCGGCTGCCAGTTTGTTCTGGCCCTGGATGCCGAAAGCAACGACCATTCCCTCCAGCCCGGCGTCCTGGATGACGCCGCGGATCCTGCGGATTTCCGTTCGTTCGAGGGCGGTGGCGCTGCCGTCATCGGTGAACGGGTCGTCGAGCGAACCCGTTATCAGCAGAAGATTGGCCGAACGCTGGAGTGCCGGACTGGAGGCGTAGGCCTCAACGAGGCCGCCGATGTTCTTCTTCGGGTCGAGCCGGCTCGAAGCCACGACAACGGGCAGCCCGGCCCGACGTCCGGTGGCCGCTTCAATCCGCTCACTGACGAAGTCGGCCATCTCCCGATCCACCGGTGACTCCGAGTCCCGGTCGAACGTTTCGAGGTTGACCCCGGGGGGCACAACCGCGAACCGGGTGAGGTCGTCGGCATCGACTGCATCCTGGTAGCGCGGGTGGGCGTATTGCTCGTCGCGTTCCAGGTTGGTTGATACGACATTGACGCCGGAGTGGTTCATTGAAAGCCGTTCGGCTGCGATCCGAACACCGAAGTGGTACTGGTTCTCGAGGGCCTCGAGGTGCTCGGCGTCTGGCAGGAGCTTGTCGAGTTTCTGGGCACCGAGCGAATGGGCCGTGAACGTGAAGGGAACTCCGGTTTGCTCACGCAGAAGTACCGCCGCGATGCCCCCGTCCCCGTAGTGGCCGGTGAACGCATCGGGGAGGTCTGCCCCGTAGCGCTCTCGGATATTGGTAACCCAGTCCCGCACCAGGAATGGCCATAGCTCTTCCTTGGCGAGGAAGGCGTTCGTATCGCCCGCCGGAATCCTGATGATGCGAACGTTGGCGGCGCCGGGGTAGACGTCCTCGACGCTCGAGAACTCGGGCCACTTCGGGTCGTCGATGAGCCGGGTGATGATGTCGACCCGGTGACCGGCCTTCCCGAGCGCCAGGGCCACCTGCTTGACATAGACCAGCTGGCCGCCGAAGTCGGGATGGGCCGTCAGGTGACTATCGGCCGGGTCGAAGTTGCCCTGGGGGTTGAGGAAGGCGAGGTGCACGGGCCGAGTCTACGGACCACCGGCCCGGCGACTCGAGATCGTAGGATGCCCGGATGCTGCGTTTTCCCGACTCGTTCACCTGGGGGGTGGCCACGGCGTCCTATCAGATCGAGGGGGCGGTCGGCGAGGACGGCCGGGGTCCGAGTATCTGGGACACCTTCTCATACACTCGCGGCAAGGTTCTGAACGGCGACACCGGGGATGTCGCCTGCGATCACTATCACCGATGGGAGGACGACATCGCCCTCATGTCGAACCTGGGCATCGGTGGCTACCGGTTCTCCATCGCCTGGCCACGCATCGTCCCCGCCGGCCGGGGTGCCCCGAACCCAGCAGGCCTCGATTTCTACGATCGGCTCGTCGACGGATTGCTCGAGGCGGGTATCACCCCGTTCCCGACCCTCTATCACTGGGACCTACCCCAGGCGCTCGACGATGAGGGTGGTTGGTTGTCTCGCGACACCGCCGAAGCCTTCGCCGATTACTCCGGGGTGGTAGTCGGCCGACTGGGCGATCGAGTGAAAACGTGGCTGACGCTCAACGAACCGTGGGTGAGTTCGCACCTCGGATACGGCAAAGGTGAGCATGCTCCCGGCCACGCCAACTGGAGCGAGGTATGGCCGGTCACCCATCACCTGCTACTCGCCCATGGCCTGGCCGTCCAGCAGATCCGGGAGGTAGCGCCCGACGCCGACGTCGGCATCGTGCTGAATCTCGAGCCGCAGTACCCGGCGTCGGAACATCCAGCCGACATCGAAGCCACCCGGCTTGCCGACGGCTATTGGAACCGCTGGTTTCTCGACCCTCTGGCCGGCCGCGGCTATCCGGAAGACGCCGTAGCCGATTCCGGCTGGAATCAGGCCGAGGTCCAGCCGGGAGATCTGTCAGTCATCGCTGAGCCGTGCGACCTGCTCGGCGTCAACTTCTATAGCCGCAAGATCATCGTCGGTGCCGACCTCGTCGGCGAGGAGCGGCCGGGCACGCCGCCCGAGCCCGAAGAGCTCACCGAGATGGGCTGGGAGGTCTACCCGGAGGGGCTGTACGACATCCTCATGAAGGTAAAGCGCGAGTACGATTTCGAGACCATCTACATCACCGAGAACGGTGCCGCCTATCCCGACGAGCTGGTCGATGGTCGGGTCGAGGACGACAACCGGATCTCATACCTGCAACGGCACTTCGCCCAGCTCCACCGGGCGATCGAGGAAGGCGTCGATGTGCGGGGCTACTTCCTCTGGTCGCTCATGGACAACTTCGAATGGGCCTACGGCTACAGCAAACGATTCGGCCTCACCTACGTCGACTACCCCACCCAGCAACGAACCGTGAAGAAGAGCGGGGAGTGGTATTCCACGGTGATCGCAGCAAATGGGCTCCCTAGCGCATAGCTGCTGGCCGACCATCGCTGCCCGCAACCCGCTGCCCGCTACCCGCTAAGAACCCGTGCGCAGGGTGGCCGAGAGCCGGGCGAGCATCTGTCGCGTACGGCCTGCGAGCTTGGAGAGATCTACTCGAGTCTGATCGTTGATGAGGCCGAGGTCCGCTGACAGCCGGACGAGGTATTCCACTTCGTTGGTTGACCCGATCGCGATCCGGAGGAACCGTGCGAAATCCTGGTCTGAGCCGCGGCCGGCACCCTCGGCGATGTTGGTCGGGATGGACACGGCTGCTCGTCGGATCTGCGACGTAAGGCCGTACTTCTCGGCTGTAGGAAAGCTCTTTGTAGCTGCATAGATCGACAAAACGAGCCGGTGAGCGCACTTGAAGACGTCGTAGTCCCGATAGTCAGGCATAGGGATGTGATACACGGAACACGCATCCAACGGAAGACCCCTCTGAGCGGGCAGCGGGCAGCGGGTGGCGGGTAGCGGGCAGCGGTCGTGCTCTGCACAAGACGGTACCCTCACGCCATGGCTTTCCAGCGCGAAGATATCGAGCGGGTGCGGGCGGCTACCAACCTCGTCGAACTGGTCGGCGAGGTGACGAAGGTGAAGCCGTCCGGTCGCAATGTGATGGCGGTGTGCCCGTTTCATCAGGAGAAGACGCCGTCCATGTCGGTCGATGCCGCCAAAGGGGTCTACCACTGCTTCGGTTGCGGTGAGGGCGGCGACATCTTCAAGTTCGTCGAACAAACCCAGGCCCTGAACTTCAACGAAGCCGTCGAACTGCTCGCCCGACGGGCCGGAATCCAGCTGCGGATCGATCCCGACGCACAGAAGCGGCGCGGGGAGCGCGAATCGCTGATCGAGGCCGTCGGCGCCGCCATCGAGTTCTATCACGAGCGATTGCGCAAGGCCGATGACGCGGCATCTGCCCGCCGCTACCTCCGAAGCCGGGGATATGAGGCCGACATCGTCGAGCAGTTCCAGCTCGGCTATTCCCCCGAGGGGTTCACCGCGCTCTATGACCACCTTCGCAACGATCGCAAGATGTTGGACAAGGTCATGGAGAAGTCCGGTCTGGTCGCGCGTAACCAGCGGGGCCGCTTCTATGACCGGTTCCGGGGACGGGTGATGTTCCCGATCTACGACCTGCGGGGCGATCCGGTCGGGTTCGGAGCCCGGCTGTTGGACGGGGAGGGCCCCAAGTACCTGAACAG
Source organism: Acidimicrobiia bacterium (assembly GCA_004283105.1). Taxonomy (GTDB): domain Bacteria; phylum Actinomycetota; class Acidimicrobiia; order Spongiisociales; family SHLN01; genus SHLN01. The sequence goes on along the minus strand of SHLN01000012.1, from coordinate 2,677 downwards.
TCCGGAGACCTCCATCTACCGGAAGTCGAATCTGCTGTATGGACTCAACTGGTCGAAGTCGGACATGGTGAAGCAGGGCGTGGCCGTGGTCGTCGAGGGATACACCGACGTCATCGCCGTTCATCAAGCCGGCGTACCGGCCGTGGCCACCTGTGGCACTGCGTTTGGGGCGAGCCACCTCGACCTGCTCCGGCGGTTCACCGAACGGGTCGTGCTGGCGTTCGACGCCGACGAGGCCGGCACCGGGGCGGCCCTGCGAGGCTTCGAACACTCGGTTCCCGGAGATCTCGATCTGCGGGTGGCCCCCCTTCCCGCCGGACGGGATCCCGGAGATCTGGTCGAGGCCGGAGAAGTTGACATCCTCCGCCAGGCCGTCTCGGTTGAGTCCTCGGTTCCGCTGCTTCAGTTCCGATTGGAGCGAGAGCTCGATCAGCATCGGCTGGACGAACCTGAGGCCCGCGGCCGGGCTATCAAGGCGGCTGCCACCATTGTGGCCCGACATCCGGACATGGTGACCCGCCACGAATACGCCGTGTTCCTCTCTCGCAAGACCGGAGTGGATCTGCCGGTGATCGAACAGGCAGTGAGCCGGGCGAGCCGAACCGCCGAGCGCGAGCCGGCCGGGACACCGGCGCCTGAGTACCGCACTCCCGAGTCCGGTCGTGGGCGAGCCGAGCAGGAGTACCTTCGCCTCATGCTGGCCAACGATGCGAGCCTGGCCGGAGCCGATCTCGAGCCCGAGGCGTTCGCCGACTCGAAGCACCGGGAGGCCTTCGAGTTGTTGCGTCCCATCATCGGCGAACTTGAACCCGACGCGGTTCCCGAGCTCGGATCGGTCATCGGGGATGACTCCGGGGAGGTCGCGTCGTTGCTGCGCCACCTCGCCGTCGTGGACCGGCCGCTCGCCGAGGCCCCCGGACTTGCCCGTCGAATCACAGTTTGGCAGCTCGAGGACCGGATCAAGGCCCTGCAAACCCAACTAGCCACAGTCTCGTCCGAAGAGGACCGTTCACACGCCACCCGGGAGCTATTAGGTTTATTAGAGAAGAAGCAACAGCTTCTCGGGGAATAGCTAGGTCATCGGTGACGGATACAGCGAACGGCGTAATTGAGTTGCTTCTCGTGCGCGGGGGGCAGCGCGGCTTTCTCACGATGGGCGAAGTCCAGCAGGAGCTCGAGGACGCCAAGGCTCCGGCCGACTCCTTTGAGCGGGTCCTCGACGCCCTCGAGACGGCCGAGATCAGGATCGAAGAGGACGGGCCGGAAGCGTGGGATGACCTTCACACGAACGATGAGTTCATCGTGGTGTCCGATCCGGTTCGCATGTACCTCCAGGAGATCGGCCGGGTACCGCTGCTCACACCTCAGCAAGAGGTCGAGCTCGCCATGCAGATCGAAAACGGGCGTAGAGCCGAACAGCGGCTCGAGGAGGAGTCCGGCCTCAACAAGGTCGAGCGCAGCATTCTGTCGGCGACCGAGAAGAAGGGCATGCGGGCCGCCGAGCATCTCGTTGAGGCCAATCTGCGGCTCGTCGTGTCGATCGCCAAGAAGTACGTCGGCCGGGGCATGCCGCTGCTCGACCTGTTCCAGGAGGGGAATCTCGGACTCATGCGGGCTGCCGAGAAGTTCGATTACCGGAAGGGATTCCGGTTCTCGACCTATGCCACCTGGTGGATTCGCCAGTCGGTGACGAGGGCGCTGGCCGATCAGGGACGCACCATCCGCGTGCCCGTCCACATGGTCGAGACCATCAACAAGCTCATTCATGCCCAGCGGGCGCTCATGCAGGAACTGGGGCGCGAGCCGACCATTCCGGAGATTGCAGCCGATCTCGAGGTCGACCCCGAGCGCGTGACCGAGTTGCGTCGCATCGCCCAGGATCCGGTTTCGCTCGAGAGCCCGCTCGGAACCGAGGAGGAGTCAACCCTCGGGGATTTCGTCGAGGATCGGGAAGCCGATGTCCCGGTCGAAGTCGCTTCGTTCAAGCTCCTCCAGGAGTACATCGCTCTGGCACTCGAGGAGTTGAATGAGCGAGAGCGGCAGGTGCTCGTGATGCGGTTCGGCCTCGAGGACGGCAAGGTCCGGACCCTTGAAGAAGTCGGTGCCTATTTCGGCGTAACGCGAGAGCGGGTGCGTCAGCTAGAAACGAAAGCCCTTGCCAAGCTCCGCATGCCGGCGAGAAACCGTGAGCTCCAGGGGTTCCTGGACTCTTAGGAGAAGGTCACCGGTCACCGGCAAGAACCTAGGTGCTCCTAGCGGCCCTGTTGGCCTGGTCCATGAGGCCTTTGCCTTTCGCGACGAGGTCCTGGACCTCGGGGCGGCCGGTGAGGTCGTGGAAGCCTTCCACGATTTGCTCGTACCGGTCACGTCCTGCCTTGGCACCGAGCACGTAGCCGACGCCGAGACCGAGTATGAGTCCTGTTTTGAATGCCATTCTGGATCCCTCGTGTGTTGGAGGAAGTGTATCTGGTGACGGACAACTGACGGCCGACAGGCTGCTACGCTTTCGCCGTTCCATCCGGGGTAGCTCAATCGGCAGAGCGACGGGCTGTTAACCCGCAGGTTGCGAGTTCGAGTCTCGCCCCCGGAGCCAGTTAGCTACTTGCTGCTCGCTTCTCGCTGCTCGCTCTCACCTTCCCTCCCTGGAGAAGCGAAGCTTCTCCATAGGAACCCGAAG
>SHLN01000318.1 GCA_004283105.1 Acidimicrobiia bacterium | reverse complement strand
GGACCACCTTGACGAGCTCCTTGCGGCGCTCTTCAGTGAGTGGGGGGAAGGACAAACGGATTACCTGGCCGTCATTGGCGGGCATGAGCCCGAGGCCGGCCGTGTTGATCGCCTTTTCGATCTCACCGAGGGCTCCCGGGTCGAAGGGCGAGACAACGAGCATCGTTGGCTCGGGGACCGCGAAGGAAGCGAGCTGTTGGAGTGGCGTCGGACTCCCGTAGTAGTCGACCGATACCCGGTGGAGGATGCCTGGGTTGGCGCGGCCGGTTCGCACCGTGCCGAACTCGTTCTGTACGTGCTCTACCGCCTTTTCCATGCGGTCTTTTGCGTCGTCGAGGATCTCTTCAATCATTGCACCAATGTCCCTATCGGCTCTCCCCGAACGGCCCGGGGGATGTTCCCGGGTGTCGTCAGGTTGAACACTCTGATCGGCAGCTGGTTGTCCATGCACATGGTAATTGCCGTGGAGTCCATCACGTTCAGCCCCTGTGCGATGACATCGAGATACGTGATGTCTGTGAGCAGGCTGGCCTCGGGGTTGGTGACCGGATCCGAGTCATAGACCCCGTCGACCTTTGTTGCCTTGAGGACAACGCCGGCTCCGATCTCGGCGGCTCGCAGAGCGGCGGTCGTATCCGTGGTGAAGAACGGATTGCCGGTACCGGCCGCCAGGATGACCATCCGACCTTTCTCGAGGTGTCGAATCGCCCGCAGCCGGATGTATGGCTCGGCAACCTGCTGAATGGTTATCGCCGTCTGGACCCGGCTCGGGATTCCCTGCCGGTCGAAACCTTCCCGCAACGCCAGGGCGTTGATGACCGTGGCGAGCATGCCCATGTAGTCGGCCGACGCCCGGTCCATACCCTCGGCCGCCGAGCTGACGCCCCGGAAGATGTTGCCTCCACCGACCACGACAGCGATCTGGTAGCCCTCAGCATGGACCTCGGCAAGTTCGGCGGCGACCCGGTCGATGGTCTTGCGGTCGATCCCGTAGTTCAGTTCAGGATCGGCAAACGCCTCTCCCGACAGCTTGAGTACGACTCGCCGATTACCGGATTCCGCCAACTATTCCTCTCCCAACGCCACCCGTGCAATTCCCCCGACGGTGATCTTCTCTCCCAGCCGGGCGGTGAGATGCTCGAGCATGGCTTCCACGGTACCGTCGAACTTCTCAGGATTGACGAATTGCTGCTCGTAGAGAACGTTGTCCTTGTAGAAGGATCCGAGCTTGCCGGTCACGATCTTCTCGGCGACCTCGGCCGGCTTGCCGGCTTCCATCGCCTGCGCCTTGAAGAGCTGACTCGCCTCTTCGACTGACGATTCGGGCACGTCCTCGCGCCGCACCCACCGGGGGCGGGCGGCGGCGATGTGCATGGCGAGGTCGCGGGCAGTGGTCTGGAACTCCTCACCCTTGGCTACGAAGTCTGTTTCGCACCGCAGCTCGACGAGGCAGCCAACAACCGGTCGTTCCGTTTGGTAGTGCAGGTAGTGGCCGATGGTTCCGGTGTCGGTCTCGCGTTCCTGACGCTTCTTGGCGTCGGCCAGACCCTTGACCAGGAGAATCTCTCGCGCCTTGTCGCGGTCTCCCTCGGCCTCGACGAGGGCCTTCTTCACATCCATCATGCCGGCCCCGGTCTCCTTGCGGAGATCCATGACCTCTTTGGCGCTGACCTCAGTCACCTGCGCTCTCCTTCTCTGGTTGTTCGTCGGCGGACGCGGCCGTTTCCGGGGCCGCAGGCTCGGCCGCGGCATCGGCGGGTGGCTCAACCGCCGCCTCGGCGACGGCTTCCTCGGGTGCCGGTGCCGCCTCGGGTGCCGGTGCCGCCTCGGGTGCCGGTGCCGC
>SHLN01000159.1 GCA_004283105.1 Acidimicrobiia bacterium | reverse complement strand
CAGTATTGCCCGCAGCCGTGGGCAACCAAACGCCGCCAACCGCCCCTCAACCCCAACCCCTACGCGCCGGCCGCCCAGGCGAGGAGTAGCTGGCCGCCGTAGTAGAGGGGTAGGCCCCACAGCCGGTTCGTGAAGCCGGGGGCGACGAAGTTGTCGCGGGCCACGGCCAGGTCGGAGATCACGAACATGACGGCGCCGACGGGAATCCGCCAGTCCCAGACATCGGTGGCGGTTGCCACCGCCAACACGCCCATGACCGATATCACCACGGCATAGGCGACGTCCGGTCCCCGCATCCGGTCGGATAGATGGGGACCCAGCCATCGCAACACGAGCCGGGCGAAGATGGCGAACGGGACGATGGCGAGCAATCCAGGCGCCGCTACCCCGCGCACGAGAAACGCAATGCCGTAGACGAGATGGGCGGTGAGGAAGCTGCCGAGCCCTCCGAGGAACCTGGCCTCCGACGACCCGAGCAAGAACACGTCACCGAGGGCCGAGAGCACGAGGGCTGCCAGCATCCACCGCCCGAACCCGGTATCGAGCGCTCCGGCCGCCACCGCCACGGCAATGAAGCCGGCCGACGCCACGGGCTTGGCGACGAGTCTGGCGGTGGAACCGGTCCGCTCGGAGGCGAGCAGCGCGGCCAAACCGAGGACTGTGACGACCGCGGCCCAGACCACTATTCGCCGAGTGGGTGCTCGGGAACGGTGAATTGATGAATGAGCGGGAGGTAGGGGGAGGAATCGCCCACCCACGGGTAGGCGGCCATCTCCTCATAGGTTCTTCTACCCATGAGCATCCGGGCTGCTTCGTACGGGTCCAGTTCGAGAATCACATCGGCACCTTCCCGGGCTCCGTCGCCGATGAACCAGATCTTCTCGCCGGTGACGAGGCGCATGGGAGCCAACCCGGCCGCTCGCACCTTCTGATCGGCCGACACGGCTGCCTTCAAGGTGAGCCACAGCCCGGGGGCATCGCGCCCTCCCGGCCGGTTGATGGCGTTGCGGACGTCCTGCTCGTGCGACCACAGGTCGATCGCGACCGCGGTGAGGCCCGATCCGGCGGCGCGCAGCAGCGTGGCGAGCGGTTCAATCGCCGCCGCCCATTCGTCGAGCACGGCCCCAATCGGCCGGTCACGACGCTCCTCCACCTGCCGGGCCGTGCTGTCGGAGGCAGACACCGTTCCCTCGCCGGCGACGAGGTCGACGGCGATACCGGCTACATGTCCGATCGTGTCCTTGGCCGACCAGCCCGGACAGGCGACGACGGGTATCGCCAGCTCGTCGGACGTGAGCTCGGCCGCCAGAGCGGAGAACCTCCGGTACGTTTCTAGATAGACCTCGGAGACATCGGCCATCGGGCTCCTTTCTGCCAGCTTCCAGCTGCTCGCTGCACGCTACTGGCTGCGAGCGTCCCTCGTCCCTCGTCAACGGTCAACGGTCAACGGTCAACGGCAGAACCGGAACCTGGACGCAGGCCCCTCGTCCCTGGTGACTGGGATAGCCTCGAAGTGACCGAAGGAGAACGCATGGACCACACACCCGCCGAAGAGATCCAGTGGACCGACGCTGGCAGTGACCATTTCACCGGACAGGTCCGGTTCGGCCCACTGTCGAAGGTCCCCGATCCCGGGTTGTTTGCGCTCGGCGTGCTCTTCGAACCGGGAGCGCGTACCGACTGGCACACTCACCCCGAAGGGCAGGTGCTCTACATCGCCTCGGGAGCCGGCAAGGTCCAGAAAGACGACGGCGAGACGGTTCATATCTCGGCCGGCGATGTCGTCTATTCACCCGCCGGAGAAACCCACTGGCATGGCGCGTCGGCGAACAGCTACCTCATGCATCTGTCTCTCACTACGGGCGGTCCCACCGAATGGCTCCCCCGCAAAGTGACCGACGAGGAGTACGAGCGGAGCTGAGCCCCACGACCCACCGCCGACTGCAAGTAGACCATTGATCATGGACCGTTGACCGAGAATCGCCTCCGCAACCCGGAGGGTTGCGGCAAGCAACGCCGGAGGCGTTGCCGTTGACCGTTGACCGTTGACCGCTTTGCCGTCAGGCAAAGCCAGGATCATCAAACAACACGACCCGCCAGCCGTCGGGATCGACGACTGTGACGCCCTGGTCCTCCCAATACGGGTTCTCCGGTGGGACCGGCTCGAAGCCGAGGGCGCCCAGGCGGAGTGTGGCGGCGGTGATGGCCCTGGAATCCGGAAGGTAGAGGACGAGCAGGTTGTCGTCGGACGGGGCCGGGCCGGGCGATCCATCCTCATGGTGAACGAACTCGAGGTGGTAATCCCGGCCGGGCAGACCGATCACAACACCCGAATAGCCGGCATGGTGGTCGAAGGTTGTGATCACCGGCAGGCCGAGACCGTCCCGGTAGAAGGCAACGACGGCGTCCAGCTGATCGGTCGGTCTCGCCATCCGGACCTGCACGACCGGGAGTTCATCGGGCCAGGCAGCGTCCATGCATCGACACTACCTGCACCAGTAGGGTCGTCGCATGGCACTACCGGTGATACTCGCCCTCGACGACAACCCAGAGATTCTCCACCAGCTGCGCGAGGATCTGACCGCCCGCTACGCCGAGACCTACCGGATCCTCACCGCTCACTCGGCTCACTCGGCCCTTGACCTCCTCGAGCACCTGCACGAGACCCGCGGCCAGGTCGCCGTCCTCATCATCGACCACGACATGCGGCACATGGAGGCACCCGAGTTCTTCGATACCCTCGGCGACCAGCATCCGCGAGCCAAACGCGTCGTGCTCACCAGCTTCGACGAAGACGATGCCGTGACCCGAATCCTGGATGCGACCGGGGTGACGCAGTGGATTCACAAGCCGTGGGACCCCGCCGAAAACGGGCTGTATCCCCCGATCGACGACCTGCTGTTCGATTGGGTCTCTGAGAACCCGCAGCCGTCGCAAGCGATCAGGGTCGTCGGCCACCAGTGGGCCCGCGACGCCCACGCCATCAAGGACTTCCTCGGGCGCAATCAGGTCCCGTTCCGCTGGCTCGACCTCGACCGTAGCCGGGAGGCGGGAACGCTTCTGGAATCCGAAGGCCTGGCCGGTGCGGCACTGCCGGTGGTGCTGCTGCCGGACGGAACGGCGTTGGAGGATCCCCAGCTCGACGCCCTGGCCGAGAGTCTCGGTATGCATGTGCATGCCGATCGCCAGTACTACGACGTGGCCATCGTCGGAGCCGGGCCCGCCGGACTGGCCGCCGCCGTCTACGGGGCGACGGAAGGTCTCTCGACTGTGTTGATCGAACGGGAGGCTCCGGGCGGGCAGGCCGGCACGAGCAGCCGCATCGAGAACTACCTCGGGTTTCCTACCGGAGTGAGTGGCGCCGACCTGGCTCGCCGGGCCCTCACCCAGGCGAAGCGGTTCGGGGCCGAGGTACTGACTCCCATGGCGGCAACGAAGCTGACCCTGTCCGACGGGTACAAGGTGCTCGAGCTCTCGGACGGAAACACGGTTACCTGCCGGGCACTTGTCATTGCCACCGGCGTCGCCTACCGGCATCTGCCGGCCGAGGGGCTCGACCGGCTCAACGGTGCCGGGGTCTACTACGGAGCGGCCACCACCGAGGCGCTCGCGGCCAAAGACCGGCACGTGTACGTGGTGGGTGCGGCCAACTCAGCCGGACAGGGCGCCAAGTACTTCTCCAAGTTCGCCGACCAGGTGACCATGATTATCCGCGGTCCCGATCTGGCCGCCCACATGAGCCAGTACCTCATCGACCAGATAGAGCAGACCGACAACATCAACGTCATCTCCAATACCCATCTGACCAGGGCGATCGGTGATGATCACCTCGAGCGGATCGAACTGGAGAACGTCGAGACCGGCGAGAAGCAAGAGGTCCCCGCGTCGTTCCTCTTCATCTTCATCGGAGCCGCCCCTACCCATGACTGGCTGGACGACATCGTCCAATGCGACGAGCACGGCTACGTCCTCACCGGGCCGGATCTACTGACCGACAATCAGCTACCCGAAGAGTGGCCGCTCCCCCGCCACCCCTTCCATCTCGAGACCTCGGCGCCCGGCATCTTCGCCACCGGCGATGTCCGCCACGGCTCAATCCGGCGGGTGGCGGGGGCAGTAGGCGAAGGCTCGACGGCAATTCAGCTCGTGCACCGGTATCTGGCGGAGAGCGGGTAATCAAGAGCTATGAGCTATGAGCTATGAGCTATGAGTTCTTGCCCGTAGCTCACAGCTCGAGGCCCACGGCTCTTATGCCAGCGCCACCAGATCGAGCATCGACTGGTCGAAGTAGGCCGTCGTGCCCTCGGGCATGAGGATGGCGCGGTCGATTTCGAGCCGGGCGACGAAGTCGGTGTCGTGGCTGACGAGGATGATCGTTCCCGGATAGTTGTGGAGCGCTTCGAGTAGTGCCGACTGGGCCTGCGGATCGAGGTTGTTCGTCGGCTCGTCGAGCAGCATGACGTTCGGTCCGCCGAGCACCACCTGGCACAGCGCCAGCTTGGTCTTCTCGCCTCCCGACAATGTGCCCGCATCCTGATCGACCTTGTCGGCGAGGAGGAAGTGGCCGAGGACCGACCGGAGGGTTTGATCGGGTTCGGACGACACGGCTTTGACATGGTCGAAGACGGTTCGGCCCCGCTCGATTTGTTCATGCTCCTGGGCGTAGTACCCGAGGGTGGCGTTGTGTCCACTGACCACCGCTCCGAGATCCGCCTGATCGACTCCGGCCAGGATCCGGAGCAGCGTCGTCTTCCCGGCCCCGTTGAGACCCATGATGAGGAGCCGCTGGCCGCGCTCGACGAATACGTCAACGTCGAGGAACACCACGTTGTCGTCGAATGCTTTGCCGAGACCTTTCCCCTCCAACGGGATGCGGCCCGATGGCTCGGTCATCGGGAATCGGACGGTGATGTTCTTCCCGAGCTTCGACACCTCGGTCAGCTCGCTTCGCATGCGGTTGACGCGGGTTTCCCACGTGTGAGCTCGCCGGGCCATCTTCTCGGTGGTCCCCTTGAAGCGTCGAATGCCTTCCTCGAGGCGGGCGATCTTCTCGTCCTGGTGCTTCCGCTCCCGGATCCGCTGCTCACGCCGCCGATCCCGCTCGGCCAGGTAGTACGTGTAGTTCCCCCGGTAGGGCTCGAGCTTGCCGTCATCGACTGCCAGGACCGACGTGATCGACTCGTCGAGCAGCTGCAGATCGTGACTGACCACCAGCAGTCCGCCGGCGTATCCGGCCAGCCAGTCCATGAGCCAGGACTTGGCGTCGAGATCGATGTGGTTGGTCGGTTCATCGAGAAGGAGGGTGTCGGTCTCCTGGAACAGCACCCGGGCCAGCTCGACCCGCCTTCTCTGCCCACCGGACATCGTCGCCACCGGCTGGTCGAGGTCGCCGGTTTCGATTCCCACCGAGGCTGCAAACTTCTTGGCTTCTGCAATGGCGGCATAGCCACCGCGGGTTTCGAATTCGAGCCGGAGACGGTCGTAGCGGCGGATGAGGCGGTCCCGGGCGTCGCCCTCTTCCACTGCCATCTTGCGACGAACCTCTTCGATCTGAACCTCGAGATCACCTATGTCGCGAGCGGTGAGAATCCGCTCGAGGGCGGAGAGGTCCGGGTTGTCGAGTTCCGGAAGGGCCGACTCCTGGGAGAGATACCCGATGACGCCGGACCGGGCGAGGTGACCGTCGGCCGGATTGAGCTCCCCCGCCAGCGTCCGCATGAGGGTCGTCTTGCCCGCGCCGTTCCGTCCCACCAGTCCGACTTTGTCGCCGGGTTGCAGGTTGAGCGAGGCACCGGAGACGAGGGTTCGAATGCCGGCCTCGATGGTGAGGTCACGAGCGAGAATCACAGCGGGGAACAGTAGTGGGAGCTGCTCGTTGTGTAGCGCGTCCCTCGTCCCTCGTCCCTCTTCCCTTGTCCCTCGATGCGATCACCTTTGCGTGAGAGAAACGGTGCCCACCCGGTGTTAGCGGAGCGGGACGGCATGGGGGGAGTCACTTCTGGCTGATGGCGCAGCCCGGACGAAGTCGGCCCGGGAAATGCACGGCCGCCGTGGGGCAGGGGCCCCACGTTGCGGAGGAGGGC
>SHLN01000158.1 GCA_004283105.1 Acidimicrobiia bacterium | reverse complement strand
CACGCCACCCCCGGCCCCTCCCAGAGGGAGGGGTGAAGATCTGGCTGTTGACCGTTGACCGTTGACCGGTGACGGCAACCCGAAGGGTTGCCTCTTAGTCGTCCGGCGCCCGGCCGATGACGATCGTGACGATCGTGTCGGCGCCCACCTCGGTGCCGGGCGGTGGGCGGGTGAGGATGATCTTGTCCCACGCTTCGGAATCAGGGGTGGGAACGAACTCTGGTACGAGGGCGACGAGGATCTCGGTCTCGGCCGCCAGCAACGCCATCTCGAGGTTCGCTTCGGTCCGGGTCTTGCCGATGAGGTTGGGGAGCGGGAAGGTCGGTGGCTCACCGTTCGAGATCTCGAGCTTCACCTCGCCGTTGTGGCTCAGCTTGGCTCCAGCGTCGGGAACCTGGCTGAGAATGGTGCCGAGCGGCTCGAGCGATGGGACTTCTTCGATGACCGGACGGAGGTGAGCGAAGTAGATGAGCTGTTCGGCCTCGTCCTGCGTGAGGAGTGGATCAGACAACACGTCCGGGACCTCGGTCGACGGGACCACGTAGTACTTGCTCGATCCAGGAGGGATCGGTGGGAACTCCTCAGCCGGGACGTCGGCGAGGAATTCGGTCATGAACTCTTTCCAGATGGGGGCAGGCACACTGCCGCCGAACACCCGGGGGAAGAACTCACCGTTGATGGTGATGTTCGTCATGGGGATCTGGGCATCGGCGTACCCGACCCACACGGCGGTCGAATACTGCGGGACGTACCCGACAAACCAGGCGTCGCGGAAACTCTGGTTGGTTCCGGTCTTGCCGGCCTGGGTACGTCCGACGATGTTCGCCGCGGTTCCGGTGCCGGTCGACACCACCTTCTTCATCGTGTTCACGACGACGGCTGCCAGCGTTTCGTCGAGCACGCGCTCGGGCTCGGGAGTGGCCTCGAACAGCACGTTGCCGTCCTCGTCCTCGATGCGCTCAATGAGATACGGGTCGTTCTTCACGCCGTAGTTGGCAATCGTCGAGTAGGCGGCCGCCATGTCGAGCGGGCTCACCTCGCCTGCTCCCAGTGCCAGGGAGTACACGAGCGGAAGCTCAGCCGAAACCCCGAGACGATTGGCGACCTCGGCCATCGCTTCCGGTCCGACTTCGACGGCAATCTGAGCGAATGTCGGGTTGGTCGAGAAGTAGGTGGATGCTTCCAGGCTCCGGAGCCCACCGGCCACCCGCCCGCCGCGCACCGTCCACTCGAATCCGCCGTCATCGCCGCACGGCACATCGCACTCGATTACGAGCGGAGAGGAGATGTTCCAGTACGAGTTGAGGCTGCCGCCCTGCTCGAGGTAGGCGATGAGGGCAAAGGGCTTCGCAGAGGAGCCCGGCTGGCGCTGGCCCTCGGTGGCGAGGTTGTAGTCACGCTGACCGGCCTCGATATCGTCACCGAAGTCGAGGCCGCCCGCCATCACCTTGATGGCGCCGGTGCCGTTTTCGACGGTGGTGATTGCTCCGGTGGGAGCTGCCTCGCCCGTCGGATTCAGCGGAAGCCAGTCGCGCAGGATCTCATTGGCCCGCTGCTGGAAGGCGAAGTCGACGGTGGTTGTGATCTTCAGGCCCCCCTTGAGTCGTGACTCGAGCTCGCAGTCCACGTCGTCGGCCGGACAGCCGAAGATGGCGATGAGGCGATCCTCGGGAGTCGTTCCGAGTGCCGTGTCGAACTTCGGGTCGTTGAGGAGTGACCCGACCGCTGAGATGCGGACGAGCTCGGCGGGCTCGGGGAAGTTCCGATGGGGGATGACCGAGGCGGCCAGTGGAATAGCGGCGGTGGCGTCTGCCTCGCCCTGGGTGATGAGCCCGATCTCAACCATCGAGTCGAGCACATTCACACGGCGCTCTTCAACCAGTTCCTGTCCGATCTGGCCGCTCTCGTTCGGCGTGGTGTCGCGCGGGTCATAGAGCGACGGGTTGCGGATGACAGTGGCGAGGGCGGCAGCTTCCCCGACCGAGAGATCCTGCAGTTCCTTGCCGAAATACTCGAGTCCGGCGGCCCGAATACCGTATGCGTTCCAGCCGAAGTAGACCGAGTTGAGATAGAACTCGAGGATGGCATCCTTGGAGTACTTGCGCTCCATCTCGGCGGCCCATGCGATTTCGGCGATCTTGCGCTGAACGGTTTTCTCTTTGCCGACGATCCCGAGGCTGCGGACGACCTGCTGGGTAATCGTCGAGCCACCCTGGATGGAGGTGCCTCGCACGGTGGCGACGGCCGCCCGGAGGGTCGATTCGAAGTCGGCTCCACGGTGGGTGTAGAAGTCACCGTCTTCGGCGGCGAGGATGGCGCCGCTCACGTGCTCGGGAATGGCTTCGATCGGGACCGGCAGGCTGCCGCGCAGCGACAGCTCGGCCAGCTGGACTCCATCGGCTGAGAAAAGGGTCGACAGGCGGCTCAGGTTGGGGAATTCGGGGATGCCGGCGGCATTCGTCTCCGGGATGAGGGTGTCGTCGACCCAGTCATACGCCTTGGCCGACGGGTTGGTGGAGGCGAAGGTGAAGAGGCCGACCCAGGCGCCCATCAGCACACCCGCCACCATGAGGATGGCGAGGGCGGGTACGAGCCGGGTGCGGCGCTCGCGCCACTCGGCTTGATGAATCGTTGGTTCGGGGTTTGGCAAGCTCATGTACCTGGGTTGGAGGGCATGGGGCACCCGTGGAGTTCCCGGGTACCATTTGCGCCCGGCCAGCATATACCGAGCTATGGATAACTCCGCGAATCCCACCCCTAACCGTGATGAACCACTCCAGACGGTCTACGGGCCGCCGGAACAGGAGCCGGTGCTCGGCGAGCCGGGGGAGTATCCCTACACCCGCGGTCCCTACCCGACCATGTATCGGGGCAGGCTCTGGACGATGCGGCAGTATGCGGGGTTCGGAGACGCGACGGCCACCAACGAGCGGTTCAAGGCGTTGCTGGAGGCCGGGCAGACCGGGCTGTCGGTTGCCTTCGACCTCCCGACGCAGATGGGTCTCGACAGCGACGATCCTCGCGCGCTCGGAGAGGTCGGCAAGGTTGGTGTTGCCATCGATTCGATCGAAGACATGCGCGCCCTCTTCGGCGGCATTCCGCTCGATCGGGTCACGACCTCCATGACGATCAATTCCACCGCCGCCATCTTGCTGTTGCTGTATCAACTCGTGGCGGAGGAACAGGGAGTCGAGCCCGCCGGCCTCGGGGGCACCGTCCAGAACGACATCCTCAAGGAGTACGCAGCCCGAGGCACGTACATCTACCCGCCCCGGCCATCGATGCGGCTCGTCACCGACCTCTTCGCCTACTGCGCTGTTGAGCTCCCGGCCTGGAACACCATCTCCATCTCCGGATACCACATCCGGGAGGCCGGTTCGACGGCCGCCCAGGAGATCGGTTTCACCATCGCCAATGCTCTTGCCTACGTCGAAGCCGCCAAACGCGCCGGCCTCGATGTCGATGCCTTCGCTCCCCGCCTGTCATTCTTCTGGAACGCCCACAGCAACTTCCTCGAAGAGATCGCCAAGTACCGGGCGGCCAGGCGCCTCTGGGCCCGTCTCATGCGAGAGCGGGTTGGAGCGACCAACCCCGCCTCCTGGAAGATGCGGTTCCATACCCAAACGGCCGGAAGCTCGCTGACCGCCCAGCAGCCTCTCACCAATGTGGTGCGCACCGCCCTCGAAGCACTCAGCGCCGTGCTCGGCGGCACCCAGTCGCTTCACACCAACTCCTTTGACGAGGCGCTCGGGTTGCCGACCGAAGAGGCTGCCACTCTGGCGCTGCGGACTCAGCAGATCATCGCCTACGAGAGCGGTGTGACCGATACCGTCGATCCGCTGGCTGGCTCATATGTCATCGAACGACTGACCGATGAGCTCGAGGCCGCGGCGCTCGAGCTCATCGAGTGGGTGGACCGCAACGGGGGAGCGGTGGCAGCAGTTGAGAACGGCCTCGTTCAGGCCGAGATCGAAGAATCGGCGTACCGGACGGCCCGTGCCATCGACGCAGGCGAAAAAGCGATCGTCGGCGTCAATCGCTTCCAGAGCGGCGATGGCGAGGATGTGCCGCCCTTGGCCCTCGACCCGAACCTCGAGCGCAACCAGGTGGCCCGCCTGGAGTCTCACAGAACGGCCAGGGGGGACATCGCCGGCGAGCTCGAGGCGGTCCGTTCGGCCGCCGGCGCCGAAGACAATCTCCTCTACCCGATGAAGGCCGCCCTGGCCGCCGGCGCCACCGTGGGCGAAGTCAGCGATGTGCTGAGAGAGGTGTTTGGGGAATATCGGCCCTAATCGGGTCACCGGTCACCGGCAAGAAGACAAGGCACCCTCGACCTCGACCTCGACCCCCAAAACGAGTGTGCCGTCACGTTCTTGCGAGGGACGAGGGACGAGGTACGAGGGACTGTGAGCGGCGTTAGCCGCGAACGATGGCGAGTACCGACCCGTTCGAGACGCTGTCGCCGGCCTGGATTCGGAGGTCGATGACCTCTCCCTCGACCGGGCTCTTGATCTCGTTCTCCATCTTCATCGCTTCGAGGATGCAGATGGTGTCCCCTTCTTTGACGTGGTCGCCGGCTTTGACCGCGACTTTCACGATCGTGCCCTGCATGGGGGCCGAGATCATGCCGCTGTCGTCTCCGGCCGTTGCGCCGCGTTCGAGCCGGGGAGGGCGCCGCCGGGGGGCCGTCCCGGCCAGCTGGCCTTCGGGGAACCAGAGCTTGACCTCGTAGCGCCGGCCCCCTACCTCGACCGTTGCCTGCCGGAACGTGGTCGCTTCATCTTCGGGCAGCGCCGGGCCACCGTCCGCAGCCACGTCGGCGAAGTCGACGAGGTCCTCGACGAAGGTCGTGTAGTGCTCGCCGTTTCGGAACAGTTCGTGGTCGAGCAGCCGTCGGTGGGCGGCGAGGGTGGTCGGTATCCCCTTGATCTCGAAGTCGCCCACGGCCCGGAGCGCCTTGTCGATGGCCAGTTCCCGGGTCGGCGCCCAGACGACGAGCTTGGCGGCCAGGTTGTCGTAGTAGGGGCTGATCGTGGATCCGGCCTCGACGGAGCTGTCGACGCGGACACCGAAACCGCCCGGCTCCCGATACTCGGTGATCCGTCCGGGGGAGGGCTGGAACCCGAGGCCGGGATCCTCGGCGTTGATGCGCATCTCGATGGCGTGGCCGTTCATTGGCACGTCCCAGAGTGCGAGCTCGGCTCCGTTCGCGACCTCGAGCTGGAGGCGGACGAGGTCGAGTCCGGTCACCATTTCGGTCACCGGGTGTTCGACTTGCAGCCGGGTGTTCATCTCCAGGAAGAAGAAGTCACCGTCGGGGTCGAGCAGGAATTCGACGGTGCCGGCGTTGACATAGCCACAGGCCTCCCCCACCGAGAGAGCAGCTTCTCCGATGGCACCTCGCAGGTCTTCGCTCACTCCGGCGGCCGGCGACTCCTCGATGAGTTTCTGGTGGCGGCGCTGGCTACTGCAGTCGCGTTCTCCGAGAAAGAATCCGTTCCCATGGGTGTCGAAGATCACCTGGGCTTCGATGTGGCGGGGACGCTCGAGATACCGCTCGATGTAGACCTCCGGCCGGCCGAAGTAGGCAAGCGCCTCGCGGCCGGCTGCTTCCAGCGCGTCGGCGACTTCGTCGTCCGATCGCACGATGCGCATGCCCTTGCCGCCTCCTCCGTGCGATGCCTTGAGGGCGAGCGGATAGCCGTGGTCGGAGGCGAAGGCGATGATCTCCTCGGGACCGGTGGCCGCTTCGGTCGTGCCCGGCACGCCCGCCACGCCGGCCGCGTCCGCCGCCAGGCGGGACTCGATCTTGTCTCCCATGGTGGCAATCGCCCCCGCCGGTGGACCCACCCAGATGAGCCCGGCAGCTGTCACCGCCGCCGCAAAGTCGGCGTTCTCGGCCAGAAAGCCGTAGCCGGGGTGAATCGCCTCGGCCGCTGCCTCGGCGGCCACCTCGAGGATGCGATCGGCATTGAGGTAGGAGTCGGCGGCGGAGGCGCCTCCGATGTTGCCGAAGTCGGGGCACTGGCCGGTGAGGATGTCGCAGCTGCCGACGGGGCAGTCGAGGTTGAGGATGTCGCAGGTCGCGGCCC
>SHLN01000157.1 GCA_004283105.1 Acidimicrobiia bacterium | reverse complement strand
AAGTCTTCCGTTTCGAGATGAGTGTTGGCGAACCGGAACTTCTTGCCTTCGAACGTGCCGTCGACAAGTGCCCACCCGCGGTTGAAGGAGATATCACCGATCGGAGTGCCAGACAGAACGAACTGAGCTGCGAAGTTCCCCGAATCCGAACCCGTGATCGAGAGCCCGGGCGTATCGGCGTTGACCAGGATCACATCACGGTCCTGGAACGTCACGGCACCCGGAACCACGATGGTGGCATTATCCGATGAGGCCACGTCGACGTATGTCAAGCCCCGAAGACCCAATTGGAATTGCAGGATCTGCAGGAAGTCGACGGTTTGGCCTGTCGCGAATGACCAAATGGAAACCTCCTGCAGGCCGATGATGTCCGGTCCGGCAGCGGCGATCTCGTCGGCGATTGCACCCGAGCGAGCCACGTAGTCCGTGGCTTGGAATTCAGCGAGGATCACCGGGAGGGCACCAAACAGGCCTCCTGGGAAGGTGGGATCAAGAGCTGGACCAAGGCTGGCACCCAGGTACAGGTTCTGACTCATGACGGTTAGTTCCCGCTTGTCCTTGGCCTGGGCCGGACCGGGAGCCAGCAATGCAGCCAGCGTGGCCAGGGCTGCAAACAGGATTACGAGTCGCCTCCGGGTTGATGTCATGACCTCTCCTCACCGATCGAGCCGAAACCGCTCCGGCAACCAGCACCGATTGTAGGCGTCGCCATCACTCACTGTGCTGGCGAAGTGGCTATTCCGGTGGCTATCGGAAGAGTCCGGTCAACTGGAGCGTGGCTGCCGCAGCCCGGTCGGCGCCCGGCAGCGCCGGATTCCAGGCGGAAACCGAGAAAGCCACGACCTGACCAGTGGCGACAAGGTGGATGAGGGCCATACGGGTGGTCTTTACCGACGGACCGCCTGGGGCCGGGTAGTTGACGGCCGGAAGCTCGTCGGGATCGACCACGTCGACATCAACGTGCACATAGAGCGGGCCGGCCGGCAGGTCGGTGTGGGCCAACTCATCGACGGACACCACCGTGAGACCGGATCCCGCCAACGCGGTGTCTTCACCGGGATCCAGATCGCGGGCACCGACATGGATGATCCGCTCATCGGTCAGGGGGCGCAGCCCCGCACCCTCGACGATGGTCTGCTCGCCCCGGCCGGTGACCATGGCGACCGGCATACCTCCCAGGAATCCCGACGGCGTGGTCTCCCACGTGTTGAAGTCCCCGTGGGCGTCGAAGAACACGAGGGTGGGGTCGACACCCTTCCGCTGCAACCCGGCCAGGACGCCGATCGTGGCCACACAATCTCCGGCATACACGACCGGTGACTCGCTCTCCGCCACCCGGGCGGCCAGCTCGTCGTAAATACGGGCCATGCGCTGCTGGGCAGTTCCATCCGGCAGCTCGGGATTGACCTCGACGAACGGCTCGGGAACCTCGAATCCTTCCAGTGGCTCCCCCATGAAGTAGGGGACCTTGAGGATCGTCATCGTCTCGTGCTCGCCCGGAACGGTTCCGGCAGCTCGACCAGAGTTGGCTCGGCGGCGCTGTCGAACAGCTCGAGCGCAGCGATGGTCACCCGCCGGTGGCGGGCGTGGTCGCCGGCCGCGCCGAGCGGGCGCCCCATCGGATGGCGTGTCACCACCGCTCGCGACAGCTTCATCTCCTCGGCTACGTGCCGGAAGGCGCGAATGTAGATAGAGCTGGTCGGAATACCCGCCGACTCGATGGCTCGTGCGACGTGCCCGACCGACACGTAGCAAACAGGTCAAACAGGAACGAGTAGAACGAGATCGATGTCCTCATCGCGGATCATCTGGGCCCAGGCGGGACCAGATTCCTTGACGATGCGCATCTGGGAGGTCGCACCGGGAAACGAGAAGGCGTCCGTGTGAAGCTCTCCGATCACTCCCTCCGCCTCCAACTCGCGGAGCACGGCGACCGGAAACGTCACACCCGGATCGGTGGCTGCCGACGAGATGTCGTAGCCGCCGTGCCGGACACGAAGATCCTCGCGGACCGTCTCGGCCGGAATCCGCGACAGGGTGGGTTCGGCCTTGATGAACTCGCCGATCCGGTCCTCGGCTTCCTGCTGGGTCATGTCCTCCACCCCGAACGGTCTGGGGTCGTCGTCGGCCACGAAATGGCCGCTCGAGGTGAACAATGCGACGCGGCTCTCCGCCAGGGGCTTGCCGGGGGCAGCGAACGGACCGTCCTCGTATACCCAGCGACGAGGGGCGCCCTCCTCCGGGGCATACCCCCGAATCTGCCAATCGATGGCCAGCTGGATGAGTGAATCGAGCTCTCCGTGGTCGTAGGCATCGCCCAGTTCCTCGAGCAATTGGCGGAAAAACTCGGCCGCCTCGTCGTCCGGGAGGCTCTTGAGGAACTTGAAGTCGAGGTTGGAGCGCGACCCGTACGAGAACGATCGCCGGAACTCCTCGAATGTTTCGCTCATTGTCGAATCCTAGAAAGACCGGACTTGTGGTTGGATTGTTAGCCATGACCCGTGCTCTCGCCTGTCTCATCGTCCTTACCCTGGCAGCCGCCGGATGCTCCGGAGACGACGCCGACACCGCTCCGACGACTGCCGGAACGGAGCCAACCACGCTCGTCACCCTGGTCGGCATTCCATCGCTCGACATACCCGACGCCGGGGCGTGTGAAAGCGGACTCCCCGTCTCAGAATGGGAAATCGACACGTCGGTGCTCCTTCCCGGCTTCGTCCTCCCCGATGGTTCCGAGCAGCCGCCCGCCACGTATCGGCTCATCTTTCAGCGCGGCACCGACGCCGGGTATGCGTCCGTCCCCGAGGCCGCGGCCGCAGCCACCGACTGGCTGCCGGCCGAGTTCCAGCCCGACATTCGCTCCATCGTGATCAACCACCTCGGTCGCAACTACGTGTTCGAAGGAGCGGTTGTGACCGCCGGTGGCGTCCCCGGAGCCCTCGACCAACCGTGCCTTCTCCTCGCCTCAGACGCCCAGATTGCCGTCTGGTACTCCATCCAGGTGGTCGACCCGCTCGGCTCCGCCGACGTCTACTGGGTCTGGCAGCAAGCGGGCCGCGGGATCGCCATCGAACCGTTTGAGGCAACGCCGTAACCAGTCGCCAGACCCCAATCCCCGGACCCCAGTCAACGTCGATATCAACGTCAACGTCGACCGCGTAGGAAATCAATCGTGGCCCTGCTCTCAACTCTGCACAGGTGATTGCGGCCTCGCTGCGCGATGAGAGAGCCTTCTGGCTCCTCCCCCGCGTCAGCGGGGGAGGATGGGTGGGGGGTGAGAGCGCGTTCCTGTGTTCTCGCTTTGGGCTCGATGCGCGAACTACCTACCGCCCCCGCGGATCGCCCACGTCGGGGTCGATGTCGTAGCGCTCGATGGCGTCGGCGACGACCGAGGGCTCGATCCGACCTTGCTCGGCCAGGCCGGAGAGGACACCCACGACCACGTGGCCGGTATCGACTTCGAAGAAGCGACGGAGCGCTTCCCTGGTGTCGGATCGGCCGAAGCCATCGGTACCGAGGGTGATAAACGTCCCCGGCACCCATCGGGCCACCTGGTCGGGCACCATCTTCATGAAATCGGTTACCGCCACGATCGGACCCTCCGCCGACTCGAGAGAAGCGGTGACGTAGGGAACCCGGGGCTCCTCACCGGGGTGGAGCCGGTTCCACCGCTCAACCTCGAGAGCCTCTTCTCGCAACAGCTTGTAGTTGGTGGCGCTGAAGAGTTCGGCTCCCACCCCGTAGTGCTCGAGCAACTCGACCTGGGCGGCCCGGGCAGCGGTGTGTCCGGTGCCGCTGAAGACGATGGTGGCCGGGTGCGTCGCACCCTCCGGCGCATCAGCGAAGCGGTAGAGACCACGGCAGATACCCTCGTCCACACCCTCGGGCTTGGCTGGCTGCTGGTAGTTCTCGTTGTAGAGCGTCAGGTAGTAAAAGATGTCCTCCCCATCCCGGTACATCCGCTTGAGACCATCATCGATGATGACGCCCATCTCGTAAGCGAAGGCCGGGTCGTAGGCCTGGCATACCGGAACCGTCGAGGCGAGCACCAGGCTGTGGCCGTCCTGATGCTGGAGACCCTCGCCGAGGAGCGTCGTACGGCCGGCCGTTGCCCCGAGCAGGAAGCCGCGCGCCCGGGCGTCGGCGGCACCCCAGATGAGGTCGCCAACCCGCTGAAACCCGAACATCGAATAGAAGATGAAGAACGGCACCATCGGCACGCCACGCGTGTAGTAGCTGGTGGCCGCGGCAATCCAACTGGCAGTGGCGCCTGCCTCGGTGATGCCCTCTTCGAGGATCTGGCCATCGCTCGCTTCCCGATAGGACAGAAGCAACTTGGCGTCGACCGGTTCATAGAGCTGGCCTTGCGAGGCATAGATGCCGATCTCTTTGAAGAGGGCATCCCAACCGAACGTCCTCCCCTCGTCGGGAATGATGGGGACCACCCGGTCGCCGAATGCCTCATCCCTGGTCAATCCCCGCAAGAGGCGAGTAAACGCCATCGTGGTAGAAGCCTCCTGGGTTCCCGACCCGGCAGCCACCTCCTCGAACGGGGCGGGTGCGGGCAGGTCCATCGGGACCCTCACCTCGGTGGTGCGAGCGGGTACCGAGCCACCGAGGGCCTTCCGGCGCTCCATGAGGTACTGAAACTCGGGGGACTCGACCGGCGGCCGGAAATAGGGGGCATCCTCGCCCTCGAGCGCCTCGTCGGGGATCTCGGCATGGAGCTTGAGGGTGTCGCGCAAACCCATGAGCTGCTCCTTGTTGAGCTTCTTGATCTGGTGGGTGGCGTTGCGGCCCTCGACGTCCTCACCAAGTGTCCAACCCTTGATGGTCTTGGCGAGAATGACTGTGGGCGCGCCGGTGTGCTCGGCCGCCGCCTTGTAGGCGGTGTAGATCTTTCGGTAATCGAGACCACCGCGCCGGAGATCCCAGATCTCGTCGTCGGTCATGTCTTCGACGATCTTGCGCAGACCCGGTTCGGGACCGAAGAAGTGCTCGCGGATGTAGGCGCCGCTCTCTGCCTTGTAGCGCTGGTATTCACCGTCGACGGAGTCGTTCATCTTCTCGACGAGCAACCCGTCGGTGTCCCGGGCCAGCAACGGATCCCAGCTCGTCCCCCAGATCACCTTGATGACGTTCCACCCCGCCCCGCGGAACATGGCCTCGAGCTCCTGAATGATCTTCCCGTTGCCTCGCACCGGGCCATCGAGCCGTTGCAGGTTGCAGTTGATGACCCAGGTGAGATTGTCGAGCCGTTCCCGCCCGGCCAGCGAGATCGACCCAAGCGTTTCCGGCTCGTCGGTCTCGCCGTCGCCGATAAAGCACCAGACCTGGGACTCAGTCGTGTCGTCGAGACCCCGATTCTGCAGGTACTTGTTGAAGCGGGCCTGGTAGATCGCGTTGATGGGGCCGAGACCCATGGACACCGTCGGATACTCCCAGAACTCAGGCATGAGCCGGGGGTGGGGATAGCTGCTCAGGCCGCCCTCTAGCTCCCTCCGAAACCCGTCCAGGTCGAGTTCATGAATGCGCCGCTCGACGAAGGCCCTCGAGTAGATGCCGGGCGAGGCGTGCCCCTGGATGTAGATGGCGTCGCCGGGCTGGCCGCCGTCCTTGCCACGGAAGAAGTGGTTGAACCCGACCTCGTACAACAGGGCGGACGATGCATAGGTAGAGAGGTGGCCGCCGATGGAATCGGCGTTGTGATTGGCGTTGATGACGGTGACGGCGGCATTCCACCGGATGAACCGGCGGATCCGCTTCTCCAGGTCGGCGTTACCCGGATACGGGGCGTCTGCATCGGCGGGAATCGTGTTGATGTATGGCGTGGCAACAGTGCCCGGCACACCGACCCGGCGGTCGTAGGCATGCTCGAGCAGCTTGGCCATGAGGTACTTGGCTCGGGGCCGGCCCTCGGCCTCGATGACGTCGTCGAACGCCTCGAGCCACTCCCCCGTTTCAACCGGATCGGGGTCGGGCAGATTGTGCGTGTAGCCGTCGCCGATGACCACAAGGCTCCTTTCGATGGACAATGCAGACTACTAACCGGGAGGCGCCAATCCGGGGTGGTGAGAGCCCACCGCCCACCTCGACC
>SHLN01000317.1 GCA_004283105.1 Acidimicrobiia bacterium | reverse complement strand
GTCATTCAGCCCACCAGCTCTTTCTCAGCGTTCTGGCTGACAGCTGACAGCTGACAGCTGACAGCTGAATCAATTCTCTGTCTCGAGCTTCAAGGCGTTGATGAACGCGTCGTTCGGCACTTCGACCGAGCCGACCATCTTCATGCGCTTCTTGCCTTCCTTCTGGCGCTCGAGCAGCTTGCGTTTGCGACTGATGTCGCCTCCGTAGCACTTGGCGGTCACGTCTTTTCGCTTGGCCTTGACCGTTTCCCGGGCGATGACACGGCTTCCGATGGCGGCCTGGATGGGAATATCGAAGAGCTGACGAGGGATGAGCTCGCGCAGCCGCTTGGTCATGGCACTCCCGTAGGTGTACGCCTTGTCTTTGTGAATGACGGTCGAGAAGGCGTCCACCGGCTGTCCGTTCAGCAGAATGTCGACCTTTGACAGCTCGGATGACCGGTATCCGACTGGTTCATAGTCGAGCGAGGCGTAGCCACGGGTCCGCGATTTGAGCTGATCGAAGAAGTCGAACACGATCTCGGCAAGCGGAATCTCGTAGTCGATCTCCACTCGCTCCGGGGTCAGGTAGTTCAGCTCTCCCAGAATCCCCCGACGCTGCTGGGCGAGCTCCATCACTGTGCCGACATACTCGGACGGCGCCAGCATCATCACCTTCACGTAGGGCTCCTCGATGCCGGCCAGCTGGTTGGCGTCGGGCAGGTCTTGCGGGCTTCGCACTTCCACCACGTCACCGGCTACCGAGGTAGCGAGATAGGCAACGCTCGGCGCCGTCGAGACGAGCTCCAGGTCGTATTCGCGTTCGAGGCGTTCCCGGACGATCTCCATGTGCAGCAGACCGAGGAACCCGCAGCGGAACCCGAAACCCAGGGCGCTCGAGGTCTCCGGCTCATAGCTGAGGGCAGCGTCGTTGAGTCGGAGCTTGTCGAGGGCGTCGCGCAAGCGTTCGAAGTCGTCGCCATCGGTGGGGAACAGGCCCGAAAACACCATCGGCTTCGGTTCTTGATAGCCGGGGAGCGCCCCACCGGCGGGCCGGTCCGAGCGCGTTACCGTGTCGCCCACCCGGACGAGATCAATGTTCTTGACCCCGGTGATCAAATACCCCGATTCGCCCGGGCCGAGTGAGGTCACCGGCACGGCGAGGGGGGTGAGCACGCCCACCTCATCGGCATGCTCGGCCAGCCCGCTCGCCATGAACCGCACCGGGTCACCCGTGCCGATGGTGCCATCCATGACCCGGATGTAGCAGACCACACCCCGGTACTGATCGAAGTACGAGTCGAATATGAGAGCTCGCAGTGGCTCAGTGGGTGATCCTTCTGGAGCCGGCAGGCGACGCACGATTGCCTCGAGCAACTCGTCGATGCCGATTCCGGTCTTGGCCGAGATGCGGAGAACTTCCTCTGGGGTTCCCCCGATGATCGACGCCACCTCCTCAGCCACCCGATCTGGCTCGGCGGCCGGCAGGTCGATCTTGTTTATGACGGGCACGATCTCGAGCCCGGCCTCGATCGCCAGATACGTGTTGGCGAGGGTCTGGGCCTCGACTCCCTGGGTAGCGTCGACCACCAGGAGCGCTCCCTCGACGGCATCGAGCGACCTGGCTACCTCGTAGGAGAAGTCCACATGGCCGGGCGTATCGATGAGGTTGAGGTCGTACGTCGCACCATCGTTGGCGGCATATCGAATCCGAACCGCTTGCGCCTTGATGGTGATTCCCCGTTCCCGTTCGAGGTCCATGCTGTCGAGCAACTGCTCCTTCATGTCCCGCTCGGAGATGGCGCCGGTGCGCTCCAGCAACCGATCGGCCAGGGTCGACTTCCCGTGGTCGATGTGGGCAATGATGCTGAAGTTGCG
>SHLN01000156.1 GCA_004283105.1 Acidimicrobiia bacterium | reverse complement strand
TTTCTGGGATTGCCCCAGCCGCTGCGGCGCATCTTCGAAGAGCAGCACGGTGACCTGTTTTCCGTCGAGTACTGGAAGCGCACGCAGCAGCGTTTGGGCCGCGGGGAGATCATCGAGGTGCTGCCGTACGCCGAGGAGGAGCGGCTGGACTGACCGTTCAGGCCGTCCGCGAGATGACGGCCCTGGCGTCTTCGAAGGTAAACCGACCCTCGGTGACCTCACGTCCGACCACGACCCCTCCGAGCCGGCGATCATCGACCGCTATCTGGCGGAGATCCTCGAGGTCTTCCAGGTTGCGGACGCCGCCTGCTGCTACGACCTCCTCATCGGGGGTCACGGTGGTGAGCGCCAGCTCGAGCGATGAGTGATTCGGTGGCTCGTGCAAGGCATCCCGGCCGGCCTCGGCAATCATGAAGCCGGCTGCCCCTGCGGAAGAAAGCTCGACGAGCGCCTCCTCGAGGAACTTGCCGCTGTGCTCGGTCCATCCGCGCATGACAAGCTCCTCGCTGGGCTTCACGTCGAGGCTCACCATGATCCGCCCGGCGTGATCGCGACACAGGTCCCAGAACAGAACCTGATCGATGATCGCCACGGTGCCCATCGTGACCTTGTCGGCCCCGGCGCCGAGCAGCGACTCGACTTCTCGAGTTGAGCGGACGCCACCGCCCACGATCACGGGGACGCCGACGGCGCCGATGAGCTGCTTGATCAGCGGCCGGTTGCCATAGTTGCCAAAGGCGGCCGCGTCCAGGTCGATGATCAGGAGCTTGTCGGCCCCTTTTTCGACCCACCCTTCGGCACGGGCGACCGGGTCGGCCTCCAGTGAGATAGCGGTGGCGACATCGCCCCGGGGAAGGCGGACCGCCCGCCCGTTGAGAATATTGACACGTGCGTAGAGATCCATGGCCGCAGCCTAGAGGATCCGGTCGGGGCGCCGAATTGGGCAGGGTCACCGGGGCAGGGACCGATCGTTAGCATCACCCGATGCATACCGAGCCGGTCGATCTCTCCCTGCTGCCGAGCGACTTCGCCTGGGGGGTCGCCACCTCGGCCTACCAGATCGAAGGCTCGCCCCGGGCCGATGGAGCTGGCGAGTCGATCTGGGACCGGTTCGCCGTCCAACCCGGCACCATCCTGAACGGCGACTCAGGGGAGACGGCGTGTGACCACTATCGGCGCTGGGAAGAAGACGTCGAGCTCATGGCCGAGCTGGGCGTGGGCGCCTATCGGTTCTCTGTCGCGTGGACGCGGATCCTCCCCGACGGAGCGGGTGAGGTGAACCGGGCCGGGCTGACGTTCTATGAGCGTCTGGTCGACGCACTCCGTGATGCCGGGATCGAGCCATACGTGACGTTGTACCACTGGGATCTCCCACAGCGATTGGAGGAGGCCGGGGGATGGCGCAACCGGGAAACCGCCGGGGCGTTCGTTGAGTACGCCCGGGTAGTGAGTGAGGTGCTCGGCGACCGTGTCACCCGGTGGATGACGCACAATGAGCCGTGGGTGACAGCCTTCGCCGGCCACCGCGACGGCGTCTTCGCCCCCGGGCGAACCGACTTCGGGGAAGCGCTGGCCGTCGGTCATCACGTGCTGCTCTCGCACGGGCTGGCTGTGCCCGTGATACGCCAGAACGTCCCCGGCGCCTCGGTGGGGATCGCGCTCGACTGCCGGCCGGCAGTCCCGGCCACCCGCGCCCCGGCCGATGTGGCGGCGCAGCGGCATTTCGATGGCTTCCGGAATCGCTGGTTCTTCGACCCGGTGTTCGGCAAGGGCTACCCGTCCGACATGATGAAGGCCTATCGAGCCCGGGGGTACCTGCCCGCGAAGTCGGCCCCCTGGCTGCAGAGCGGCGATCTCGAGCTCATCGCCGAGCCGATCGACTTCGTCGGGATCAACTACTACACGAGCATCGCCGTCCGGGCGGGCGAGGAGGAATCCGAAGACACGGGCGTCCCGCACGGTTCGCCTGCACCGGAGGGCTACACCGAAATGGGCTGGCCGATCACGCCCGGCGAGCTGACGCGTTTCCTCGAGCGGGTTCATGAGACGTACGAGCCTCCCATGATCCTGATTACCGAGAACGGTGCCTCCTACTCCGATGGGCCAGACGAGGCCGGAGTCATCGCCGACGACCGGCGCATCCGGTACCTGGAGCGCCACATCGGAGCCGTCGCCCAGGCGGCGGCCACGGGCGTTCCGGTGGCGGGGTATTTCGTGTGGAGCTTGCTCGACAACCTGGAATGGGCCAGCGGGTTCAGTCAGCGATTCGGCCTCGTCTGGGTGGATCACGCCACCCAGCAGCGCGTGCCCAAGAACAGCTTTCACTGGTACCGGCAGCTGATCGGCGGCTGATCGGGGGTCGCCCCGGAGTAGCGTTGCTGGAGAGGCCACAACAAGGAGGCAGCTATGGCGGGAAGTGTCTACAAGGTCATCGAGCTGGTCGGCACTAGCACCGACTCCTGGGAGGACGCCGCCAAACGGGCAGTCACGACCGCCGGGGAGTCACTGCGTGACCTGCGGATTGCCGAGGTCGTCAAGCTCGACATGCAGCTCGACGACGACGGGGCAGTCAGCCTGTTCCGGGCCAAGGTCAGCGTCAGCTTCAAGCACGAAGCCAGCAACTGATCGGCTCCGTCCTCCTTAGGTGAGGACGGTGTACAGCACGACGAGCGCGAAGAGTCCGATCGCGACCAGGACCGCTTTCGCCGCTTTTGGCCAGTCGCGGCGCCAGTCCCAGAACTCGGACGGTATGAGCGAACCCATACCGTCAGGATGACCGCCCCGCCCCGCCGGGGCTAGTGCCGATGGTCATGTTCGGGTGAGCGCGGCGGCCAGGTCGGGCGTGAATGCCCCCGTGCCGAGCGGACGCAGCGCGGTGATGGAGATCTCGCCACGCTGGGCCGCTTCGACATCTGAGCCGGTGAGGGATCCGAATGACGTCAGCCCACCGCCGAAATCATGCACGAACCGGCCCTCGCCGTCGGCGCGGAATAGGCGTTCGTAGCCGACCGGGGCGACCGTGGTGATGGTGCGCACCGTCTCGGTGGTGGCGTCGTCTGGCAGGTTGACGTTGACCACTGCGGGTGGAGGGTCGGCGGCCAGTAGCCGGCCGACGATGTCCGCTGCGATACCGGCGAGCCGGTTCCACATGCCGGCCGCCTCGTCGGTGTGCACCCAGCGCTTCCACACATCCCATGGCCGTGAGTGCGAGCCGGCCGAGAAGGCGACGGCCGGCGTGTCGGCCAGCAGCGCCTCCATAGCGGCGCCGACGGTCCCGCTCGACTGGATGTAGCCCGCCCCGTTGTTGTAGCCGACGTTGATGCCCGACACCACCAGGCGGGGCGGCGATGGATACAGCGTATGAACGGCCAGCTGTACGCAATCAGCGGGATACCCGCTCGTGGTCATGATCGCGACTCCGTCCCGCTCGCGGCGATCGGTGGTCACCGGTCGATGCCGGGTGACGGCCTTGCCGATCCAGCTGCGCTCCTGGTCGGGAACGACCACCTCGACCCGGCCGAGACCGCCGATAGCGTGGACGAGGGGAACCAGCGCAGGGGAGTCGACTCCGTCGTCGTTGGTGATGAGGATCCACTCCATGAGCGCCATTCTGGCGCTTTCACGCCCGGATTCGTCGATCGCGCGCGTTCGGGAGCCGCGGCGGGTAACGTTGCAGGGGGAGCTCGACCGACGAGAAGGCACCCGCCGACGCGGTCCCCGACCCTTCGGCCCCCTCCCGCGACGCAGTACTCGCCGAGTTCGCCCAGGGCTTTCTTCGCCGGCTCGACGATGAATATGCCGCCTCGGTCGATCAGGATGTCCTGTGGGCCGAGATCGAGAGTGTCTTCGAGCTGGCGGCTGCCCGCCGGGCGGATGAGGTGTCGATCCGGGTGCACAACCCGACGCGAGACACCGATGGCTACGAGCCGCCCGGCACCGTCGTGGACATCTCTATCGACGACTCCCCATTTCTCATCGACTCGGCAACCGCAGCGATAGAGGAGGCCGGCCTCCACATCGTGACCGAGGTTCATGCTGTGCTCGGGGTGGTGCGGGCGCCCGACGGCAGCCTGGTCGACTTCACACCTGCCCGCGGCGCAGAGCGACGCGAATCGGTGCAGCATTACCTCCTCGAGGAGCGGCTCGAACCAGACCGGATGGCCGATCTGGAGCGGCGTCTCGCCAGGGTGCTGGCCGACGTGCAGGCGGCGGTGGGCGACTTCCACCCGATGCAGCAGATCGTCGAGCGGATGAAGGAGGTGGCCCGGGACGGAGGCCCGCGTTACTCCCCGGCCGTGATCGCAGAGGCCGAGGAGTTTCTCGACTGGCTGCTCGATCTGAATTTTATATTCCTCGGCTATCGGGAGTACGTGATAACCGAGGTCGACGGCGAGCGATGTCTCTCCGTCGTTCCCGGCAGCGGCCTCGGATTGCTGCGCGACACGTCGACTTCGCAGTTCGCCGACCCGGTGCCGGTGGATTCTCTGCCCGAGGATGTCCAGACCCGGTACGCCGACGGCTTCCTGGTCACGATCACCAAGACCAATCGCATCTCGACGGTGCACCGCCCGGTGCGGATGGATTACATCGGGGTGCGCATGATCGACGACGACGGTGTGGTCGTCGGAGAGGCCCGCCTCATCGGCTTGTTCACATCGCGGGCCTACATGTTGGAGGCGGCCTCGATTCCCATTCTTGCCGGGAAGATGGAACAGGTGCTCGAAGAGGACGACCTCATCGAAGGCTCGCACGATCACAAGGCAATGGTCCAGATCTTCAACAGCTTCCCCAAGGACGAGCTGTGGTCGATGTCGGTCGACGATCTACGCCGCAGCATCCACGCTCTGCAGGCCGCCGAGCAGCGGGAGCGGGTTCGGCTGTTCGTGAACCCCGACTTGCTGGAGCGGAGTGTTTCCCTGATGGTCGTCATGCCGCGGGAGCGCTTTTCCGCCGCGCTCCGGCGCCGGTTGCAGCGGCTGTTCCTGGAACGGTTCGAGGGCTCGAATGTCGATTATCAGCTGTCACTCGGGGAGGGCGGCCCCGCCCGCATTCACTTCACCGTCTGGGTAGCCGGAGGAGCGGTTCCGGGAGTTCCGTTCGACGAGCTCCAGCAGGAGGTCATCGAACTCTCGAGGACGTGGAAGGACCGGCTCGCCGAGGTTGCGTCCGAGCGGTTCGAGAATGCCGCCGCTCTCGTCGACCGCTGGGCGGATCGCATGCCCGAGTACTACCGCTCCTCCACCCGCCTGGAGATAGCGGCCGGCGACATCGCCATGCTCGACAGGCTGGTCGAGGGCGAGCCGATGGTCGCCGTCGGGATTCAGAACGATGGCCACCCGTCGGAGTCGCTGAGCCGACTGGCGGTCTATTCGCAGGGCGGCAAGCGCGAGCTGTCCGAGATCCTCCCCGTGCTCGAGGCGCTCGGACTACGTGTGGTCGAAGAAGTCCCCACCCGCGTGCTCGGCGACGGCACCGACATCCTCATTCACGATTTCGGTGTGCGGGCCCCGGGCGGCGGACTGCTCGACGTGGCCGGCTGCGGCGACCGGGTTGCCGAGGCGGTGACCGCCGTCCTGGAGTTCGGTGCCGAGTTCGACTCGCTCGACCGGTTGATCACGGCGTCCTCGCTGACCCGGGAGGACGTTGCCGTCCTACGGGCCTACCGCACGTACTGGCGACGGGTCCGGCCGCGCTTCACCAACATCTACATGAACGACGCGCTCGTCGAGCATCCTCACCTTGCCGAGCTGCTGTTGGAGTTTTTCCGGGAGCGCTTTGATCCGGCCCGATCGGGCGAACGTGCCGATGAGATCCGCACAGCCATTGTGGAAGGGCTGGATGGGGTGCGATCGCTCGATCAGGACCGCATCCTGCGCTCCCTGCTCGAACTGATGGAGGCCACGGTGCGTACCAACGCATTCCGGCCGGATCGCATCGGGCTCAGCTTCAAGATCCGATCGCGGGACGTGCCCGACATGGTCGAGCCATTCCCGCTGTTCGAGATCTTCGTCTACCACCCGGACATCGAAGGCATCCACTTGCGCGGCGGGCTGGTCTCCCGGGGTGGGCTGCGGTGGTCATACCGCATGGAGGATTACCGGACCGAGGTCCTCGGGCTCATGAAGGCCCAGCGCACCAAGAACGCCATCA
>SHLN01000155.1 GCA_004283105.1 Acidimicrobiia bacterium | reverse complement strand
CCTCGCTGCGCTCGGCCACCCCCGCCCCCACGGGCGGGGAAAGAGGCGAATGTTGCTCGGGCCGAAGGCCTCTGGCTCACAGCTCACAGCTCATAGCTCATAGCTGGCGAGCCGATAGGCTCGGCTCATGGACTTTTCTCTCATGACCGAGCCGCAAATGGGCGGAACCTACGACCAGCTCCTCGTGCTCGCCCGCTGGGCGGAGAACCGGGGACTCGTCTCGTTCGCCCGCTCCGACCACTACTACTCGTCGGCCGATCCCGCTCACGATGCCACCGACGCGTTCGCCACCCTGGCCGGCCTTGCCCGGGAGACCGAAACCATCCGGCTGTGCGTTCTCGTCTCCCCGGTGACGTTTCGGCATCCGGCCGTCATCGTCAAGAACGCTCTCACCATCGATCAGATGTCAGAAGGCCGCTTCGATCTCGGAATCGGTACCGGCTGGATGAGTGAGGAGCATGAGGCGTTCGGGCTCGACCTGTGGCCGATGGCGGAGCGATTCGGCCGTTTCGACGATGCCCTCCACTACGTGAAAGCCGCCTTCGGTCCTCAACCGGCCCGCTACGACGGCACCTTCTACCAGCTCAACGCCGATGTGAAGCCGGGCCCAATCGGACCGCTCCCGGTCATCGTCGGAGGAACCGGCAAGAAGCGGACCCCGACCCTGGCAGGCCGCTATGCCGATGAGTACAACCAGTCAGCGGCTCCGGTGGCCGTGCTGGCCGAGAACATCCAAACGATGCGTCAGGCCGCCGAAGCAGCCGGTCGGGATCCCGCCGAGATCGTGACGAGCATCATGGGATCCGTGTTGATCGGCAACGACGAGGGCTCGTTCCGCGATCACCTGGCCGCCGCCGCCCTGCAACGCAACACCGAACCGAAGGATCTGCAGGATCGATTCGAGCAGGCCGGCATGCCGGTCGGGGCAGCCGACAAGGCGCAGGACCTCATGGGCAGGTGGGAGGAGGCCGGTGTCGACCGGTTCTACGTCCGCCAGATGGAGATTGACGACCTCGACCTCCTCGACGAGAAGCTCACGGCACTGGGCGGATGAAATACGGCATCGACATTCCCAACTTCGGGTACTGGGCCGATCCCCGTCACGTCGCCGAATTCGCCCGCCAGATAGAGGACGCCGGCTGGGATGGCCTCTCCATCTGGGATCACCTGCTTCTGTGGCCCGGCAACGAGGTCGGTGATCCGTGGATCGCGCTCGCAGCTGCCGCAGCCGCCACCGAACGCATCTCGCTCATGATGATGGTCACTCCCCTGCCGCGGCGCCGGCCCTGGAAGGTGGCACGCGAGGCCGTCAGCCTCGATCAGCTCTCCGACGGCCGGTTCATCCTGGGTGTCGGGATCGGCTATCCGCCCGACGAGGAGTTCGCGACCTTCGGGGAGCCGACCGATGAGCGCTTGCGGGCGGACATGCTCGATGAGGGCCTCGACATCGTCACCGGACTGTGGAGCGGCGAACCGTTCAGCTACGAGGGCAGCCACTACCAACTCACGGAGGTCACCTTCGCTCCCGGAGCGGTGCAGCAGCCTCGCATCCCCATCTGGGTAGCAGGCATGTGGCCGAATCGACGCCCGTTCCGGCGGGCGGCCCGCTACGACGGGGTCGCCCCGATCATCTTCCGCGACGGCCAGTTCGAAGACATCACCCCCGAGTCGCTCACCGACATGCTGTCCTACGTGCACGACCATCGCACCGGCAATGGCCGGTTCGACGTCACCGTCGCCGGTATGGCCCTCGCCGATCCCGAGAACGCTCGCAACCGACTCGGCGCCCTCGAAGCGGCCGGGATGACCTGGTGGCGAGAGGGCTGGAATCCAGAGAGCTCCGTTGGAGTCGAGGAGTGGCATGAGCGGGTTCTGGCGGGGCCGCCGCGGTAGCGACTACGACCTCGCCGATCGCGGTACGGGGGGTATTACCGTGGCAACAGCCTGAGAGGAGAGACGTGACGGTAGAGGACTACGACCGGGAACTCGCACGGGTCATCGATCACACGCTACTGAGGACCGACGCAGAGAAAGCCGACTTCGACCGCGTGTGCGAGGAGGCGATCCGTTACCACTTCCGGTCGGTGTGCGTCTTCTCGGGCGACGTCGAGTACGTGGCAGAGAAACTGAAGGGGTCGGACGTGATTCCGATCGCCGTCGTTGGTTTCCCGCATGGCCAGATGACGCCGGTCGCCAAAGCCTTCGAAGCTCACGATGCCATCACCAACCGTGGCGCCGAGGAGATCGACATGGTGATCCATGTCAGCGCCATCAAGAGCAAGCACTACATCCTCGTCCTCGACGACATCCAGCAAGTGGTCAAGGCGTGCGGAGACAAGCCCGTCAAGGTCATCATCGAGACGGGCCTGCTCACGGACACGGAGAAGATCGCCGCCTGCACCCTTGCGAAGACGGCCGGGGCGCGCTTCATCAAGACGTCTACCGGCAAAGAGGAAGGTGGGGCCACGGTCGACGACGTGCGCCTCATGCGCGAGGTCGTCGGCGACGAGGTGCTCATCAAGGCCAGTGGCGGCGTCAACTCAAGAGAGTTCGCCTACGAGCTGATTGAGGCCGGCGCCGACCGCATCGGCACGAGCAACGGAATCGCCATCGTGACTGGCAAGACGGCCGAGGGCGGCTACTGACCTACCCCATCACCAACCGAGCCCCCGGGGAGCCGGGGGCTCGTTGATGAGCCGCTCTGTCCTAGTTCTGCTCCTGGGCGTAGGTGATGACCGTCGCCGTGGCTCCCTGAGGGTCCTGGATCACCGCAAACCGGCCAACCTCTGGAGCATCCATCGGCTGCATGAGGACCTGGCCACCGTTGTCCTTGACCAGGGCGAGCGTGGCATCGACATCGTCGACCGCGAAGTACACGCCCCAGTAGTTCGGAAACTCGCCCATCTCCGGGGTCTTGGCCATCATGCCGGCCGCGGCATTCCCTTCCACATTGCCGTCAGCCCAGAATGACGTGTAGAGCCCGGTCGGCATTTCGGTGACCTCGGCCCTCCACCCGAACACCGCGGAATAGAAGGCACCGGCCGCCGAGGTGTCGTCGGTCATGAGCTCGTTCCAGGTAAGGGTCCCCTGCTCGTTGACGAGTTCGGCGCCGATGTGATTGCCGGCCTGCCACAATCCGATAGCGGCGCCGGTGGGATCGGCAATGAAAGCCATCCGTCCGCTGTCCATCACGTCCATCGCCGGCATCATGACGTTGCCGCCCGCAGACTCGACCTTGGCGATTGTGTCGTCGACGCTGTCGACGTTCACGTAGCTGTTCCACATGGGAGGCATGCCGGCGGCGGCCTGGTCCGGTGGGATGGGCCCCATGCCCGCTACAACCTTGCCGTTCTTGTAGAGCATCGTGTAGGGAACTCCCTGATCGGTGGGAACGTCAACCGCTTCCCAACCAAAGACGGCGCCGTAGAAGGCCTTGGCCCCCTCGACATCGCTCGTTCCGAGGTCGACCCAACTGGGGACCCCATTGGCGTATCCGGTTCGTTCGGGCATCCTGCCTCCTCCTGTCTGGATGTGCTCAGAACCTACCAAACCCCTCTGACAGAAAACCGTCCTCCTGATCGGGCGACGCCCAGCGCGTAACATGCGATTCGGCGACTGGAGGCGGGATGAGCGACGAACGACAGGCACTCGAGAATCTGCTCGAAGAGAACCGCCTCTTCCCACCATCGCCCGGCTTTACCGCCGCCGCCAATGCCGGCGCAGACATCTACACCGACGCCGAAGTGGATTGGGTGGGGTTCTGGCGGGATCAGGCACTGAGCCGCATCAGCTGGTTCAACGAGCCCACCGAGGTGCTCGACGACTCCAACCCGCCCTT
This sequence comes from Acidimicrobiia bacterium, assembly GCA_004283105.1. Classification (GTDB taxonomy): domain Bacteria; phylum Actinomycetota; class Acidimicrobiia; order Spongiisociales; family SHLN01; genus SHLN01. Next base: position 2,400 of record SHLN01000155.1, on the reverse strand, counting down.
CTACAGGTGGTTTGCCGACGGAGAGCTCAACCTCTCCTACAACTGCCTCGACCGCCATCTCGACACGCAAGGAGACAAGGTCGCCTACCACTGGATTGGAGAACCGGGCGACACCCGCACCATCACCTATCGCGAGCTCTACGAGGACGTGTGCCGGTTTGCCAATGCCCTCACCGAACTCGGCGTAGAGCGGGGCGACCGGGTTGCCATCTACCTGGGGATGATCCCCGAGCTCCCGGTGGCGATGCTGGCCTGCGCCCGTATCGGGGCGGTCCACTCGGTCGTGTTTGCCGGGTTCTCGGCCGACGCCCTCGCCGACCGGATCGACGATGCCGCGGCGAAGGTCATCATCACATCCGATGGGGGCTGGCGGCGCGGAGCTGTCGTTCCCCTCAAGGCGGCCGCCGATGTGGCGGCCAGCCGGTGTCCGACCATCGAGCACATCATTACGGTCAAGCGCACCGACTCCGGGGTCACAATGGCCGAGGGCCGCGACGTCTGGTACCACGACGTCGTTGCCGATCAGCCGGCCACCTCAGAGCCGGCCGTCCTGGGTGCCGAGGATCTCCTCTACATCCTCTACACCTCGGGAACCACGGGGAAGCCGAAGGGCATCGTGCACACCCAGGCCGGCTATCTCACCGGGGCCATGACGACCCACCATTACGTGTTCGATCTCAAGCCCGACGACGTCTACTGGTGCGCGGCCGACATCGGCTGGGTGACCGGCCACTCCTACATCGTCTACGGACCGCTCGCCAACGGTTCGACCGGGGTCATGTACGAGGGCGCCCCCAACTTCCCCGACTTCGATCGGTTGTGGCAGATCATCGATGACTACAAGGTCACGATCTTCTACACGGCCCCCACCGCCATCCGGGCCTTCATGAAGTGGGGTGATGAGTACCCGGCCGCCCATGATCTCAGCTCACTCCGGCTGCTCGGAACCGTTGGTGAGCCCATCAATCCCGAAGCGTGGATGTGGTACCACGAGAAAATCGGCAGCGAGCGCTGCCCGATCGTCGACACCTGGTGGCAGACCGAGACCGGTGGAATCATGATCGCTCCCCTTCCCGGAGCCGTCGCCACCAAACCCGGTTCGGCCACCCGGCCCTTCCCCGGCGTGCAGGCGAATGTGGTCGACGAGAATGGGGAGGAGGTTCCGCTCGGAGGCGGCGGGTACCTCGTGCTGGAGCGCCCGTGGCCCTCGATGCTCCGTGGTGTGTACGGCGACGAACAGCGCTACATCGACACCTACTGGTCACGGTTCCCGGGCCGCTACTTCCCGGGCGATGGCTGCAAACGCGACGAGGACGGCTACTACTGGCTGCTCGGCCGGGTGGACGACATCATGCTGGTGAGCGGCCACAACATCTCAACCACTGAGGTCGAGTCGGCGCTGGTGTCCAACCTCTCGGTAGCGGAGGCTGCCGTGGTGGGACGGTCCGATCCGGTGACCGGGCAGGCGATAGCCGCGTTCGTGACGTTGCGGTCGGGCATCGTCGGCGACGAGGCCATGATCACCGAGCTGCGGGAGACCGTGGCCGACAAGATCGGACCAATCGCCAAGCCGGCCTCGATCGTGTTCACCGATGATCTCCCCAAGACCCGCAGCGGCAAGATCATGCGGCGATTGTTGCGCGACATCTCCGAGCATCGGAACCTCGGGGATGTCACAACGTTGGCCAACGCCGACGTCGTCGAGGAGATCGCCAAGCAGGCGGGTGGATAGGCCCGCAACCCATCCTCCCTGCCGGTTATCTCCGGAAGTGCGATTTGAACGACATCAATCTGGAAAACCACGTCAAGCGCACAGGTCACATGGTTCGGAGGGACACTCCGCAACATGCCCCAAGTATCAATCAGGGCACATATGGGGCGGGTGGTGTCGAGAATCTGTCGGTTCTACCGGCAGTAGCCGCGCTCGTCACTCGCTCTCGGGTTGCTGTCCTTGCATGATGTCGAACACATTGCCTTCGGGATCGGAGCACGTGTTCCACACGAAATCGTGCCACTGCTGACGGTCGCCAATGCTGCCGCCGAGTGATTCAACCCGCTCGAGCGCCGCATCGAGGTCGGCCACGACGAAGTCGAGATGAACCCGGTTCTTGCCGGTCCGTTCCTCGGAAACTTGCTGGAGCCAGATCGTGACCTTGCGGTCGGGGGCGTGCGCCAGGAAACCAAACGGCTCGGCGATCTGGAACTCGACATCGAGCAGTCCGCCCCAGAACCGGGTCATGCCCTCCAGGTCAGAGCAGTCGATGGTCGAGGCAATGAGCAGCGGGACATCAGGTTTGCGCTCCATGTGCGCCAGCCTACGCAGATTCCTCAATGGCTGATGGGCAGGGGTTTGTGTCACAGGTGCCTGATATCATCGAACACATGTTCGACACAATAGAA
>SHLN01000154.1 GCA_004283105.1 Acidimicrobiia bacterium | reverse complement strand
GAGCATGAGCTCTGGACCGCCGCCCGACCCGAGGGGGGAGGACGGTGGTGTCGGTTGGGGCTATCCCCGGTGCGGTGGGGTTTCCGCTCCGGAGCCCTCCAGGTCGCGATGCCGGGTCTGATCGTGAGCAGGGCTGTCGTTGCCGGAGCCCTGGCGACCGGCGCTCTCGCCTCCTGGAGCCTCGTTGCCGGCGGCGCCGGTTCCTGTGGACGGATTGCCGGGCTCTGCGTTGCCGGGGAGTGCGCCGGGGGCTTCTGACACACCGGGCTCGGGGTTACCGGGCTCGGGGTTACCCGGGCATGGGTGCTCAGGCAACGGTCCCGCCGCCGGTCCCTCTGGCCCCGTTGGGCCGTTTGGCCCCTCGGAGAAGGGAGCCGGCCCCTTCGGTCCGGGTGCGCTTTGCGGGCCTTGGGGCGCCTCGTCGGGCGCTTGATCCGACGGTTCCGCCGGGCCAGTTGCCGCGCCCGGCGAGCACGGGCCGTCGCAGGCGTCCGGGCTCATGACGCGCACCTCCTCCCGGGTCCGTTCCTGGCTTTGGATCGGATCGGCGTGGTCGGCGGCCGGCTCGGCTGCACCGGCGTGCTGCTCGGCACGGTCCTGGATCCGATACCCGGCGTGGCAGGCGGCCGCACATGGCTCGGCCCGGAAGCGGTGGTGCTCCTGCACCTGGTCCGCAACGGCGTTGGTCGGGTTGTCGACGACCTGGCCGTGTTCGCCATCGGCATGACTGGCCGAACCCCCGGCAGCGATGGCAATTGCCGCGGTACCGAGAACGAACAGGAAGGCAAACAGCGCCACTGTCACATTCCGCTTCATATCGCACCTCCTTGATGACTCCAGCATGCAGGAGCATCTTGAAGCCGGTACCGGTGCGGGTGTGAAGACTGTGTGAAATATCGCTACGGCTGTGAAACGCCTTCGCGGATGGAAAAGCGAGCCAGTTCGACCCGATCGTGGATTTCGAGCTTGTCCATGAGATGAGTGATGTGGTGCTGAACGGTCTTCACGCTGATGCCCATCAGCCTCCCGATTTGCTTTTGAGCGAGGCCGCGGGCCACATATCCGAGGACTTCGCGTTCCCGGCCGGTGAGGGTGTCGATGCGCGACGATCCCGACGAGAGGAGCACGGCGCCGCCCGGGCCGATGACGATGCGGTCGAGGACGGCTTCTGAGAAGTGGGTGGCTCCCCGGTGCACGGTTTTGATGGCCTCGGCGACCGTCTCGACGGACTCGGTCTTCGTGAGATACCCGGAGGCTTCAACAGCCAAGGCCTGGTGGACGTAGCCGTCGTTGACGAAGGCGCTCAGGAACAACGCGCGCGTCGCCGGCGAGCATCGTCTCATGCGCCGGACTGCCTCGAAGACCGAGATGCCGGGCATGTCGATGTCCAACACCGCCACATCCGGTTGATGGGTGCCGGCCGCGCCGACGGCGGCGTCGCTCGAATCAACGACCGCTACGACATCGAAGCCGGCATGCTCGAGCTGGTTTTCCAGCATGTCTCTCACGAGGGTGTGATCTTCGGCGACCAGTACCGAGATCATGGTGTCGTGACCGACTCGCGGGTCAGCCGGACGACCAACGCCCGGAGCTGGGCGAGCGAAAACGGTTTGTGGAGAGGGGTAGCGCCGTTCGCAGCCCACTCGGCGTCTGGCTCGAGATCGGTGATGGCAACGACCGGCACGTCCCGCGGCTGGTCCCGTAGGACCTCGAGACAATCCACCAGGTCGATCGCAGGATCGGTGTCGTCGCTGATCACCATGACGAGGTCCGCACCTGCCCCGGCAACGGCGTCGGTGAGCCCCTCGCACCCGTCGACGTGGGCTGTGTCGAGCCCCAGTGATGACACCGCACCCGACACGAGATCCCGGGTATGGCGGTGGTTGCCGGCGATGACAACGGTGCCGGTTCGGGCTACCTGGAGGGTGGCCGGTGGCTCGGTCGGCGCAGGCGCCAGCGGCAATGTGATGCGGACGTCGGTTCCTACGCCCCTGACCGACTCGACATGGACGGTGCCGCCGTGATCGGTGACGATGCCGTGAACGATCGAGAGGCCGAGCCCGGTTCCCTCTCCTCGAGGGCGGGTCGTGAAGAACGGCTCAAACATGTGATCGGATACGTCGGCAAGCATGCCGGTGCCGGTGTCACTAACCGTCATCACCACTGTCTCATGGTCGTCCGAGATCGACCGGGCGACCCGCAACGCGAGTTGACCACCGTCCGGCATGGCCTGACAGGCATTGAGCGCAAGGTTGACGAGCGCTTGTTGTAGCTGGGTTCGATCGCCGACGACCCAGCAGGGCCCGTCATCCGGACAGGTGGAGTCGAACTCGATGAGGCCGGGCAGCATATCCTCGAGCATGGCGACCGTTTGGTGGATGAGCTCACAGACGTTGACCAGGTCACGAGACCGGGGGGCCTTCCGGCTGAACGTGAGAAGGCCGTCGATGAGGCTGTTGCCCTGCTCTGCCGCTTCCCGGATGCGGTGGATGGCAGGGACGGCGGCGTGATCGGTCTCCAGGTGGCTCTCTGCAACCGAAGCCGATCCGCCGATGGCCATGATGAGGTTGTTGAAGTTGTGTGCCAGGCCGCCCGCCATGAGGCCGACGGCATCCATCTTCTGGGCCTGCTGGAGTTCGATTTCGGCGGCGCGGCGCTGCTCTTCTTCGGCTGCGAGGCGGGCCCGTCCCACCCGCAGTTGGCGCCCATAGAGCACCCAGCTGCCGGCAACCATTGCGAACAGTCCGAGGGAGAGTCCGACCGAGAGCATCTCCTGGCGTCGCTCCGTGTCGAGCTGCGACTCGAGGTGTTCTCGCCCCCGCACCTCGAGTTCTGCTGTGGCTCCGCTCAGCTCGGTCCGGTCGGCGCGAAAGCCCGATCGGGTTATCAACAGGCCTGCCGCATCTACGTCGCTGCCCCGCAGGCTGTCGACGACATCGCCGGTGCCGGAATCGATCTTGTCGACGGCGTCGCCGACGGCGGCGATCGCAAGACGTACCGGCTCTTTCCCGACGGTTGAGCCGTCGTCGAGTGAGGTCGCCAGGTCGGAGTGCGCGTCGCCGTATCGCAGAGTCCAATCCGCCAGCCACGCCTCGGGGGCGAGGTCGGTGGTGAACATCACACGGCGGTCGAGTTCGTCGAGCATGGCCTGGTACCGGCCCGAGTCGGCTGAGATGGCGGATATGGCCTGGGTCGGGCAGTTGCCGCTCCCGCGGTGCGCGACCGCCTGGTACGAGTCGTAGAGGTGGATGCCCTGCCAGCCGAGCATGCCGACGGTGAGCCCGGCGGCGAGGACGAAAGACCAGAATCCGGTTCTCCGGTGCAGGGCCACGCGGGAACCGTCCGCAGCCTCGGACGAACGCATCCTTCCCCCGGGATCGATGTGAGGTCAGCGTAGGGAGCGATCTGCCTGCCAACTAGAGGCGAATGGCACAGGCCGCGTATAGGGAATGTTCCCTATACGCGGCCCGTCGCACTTCATCGTCGGAGCGGGGCCATGGTGAGGTCCGTCGGACGGTCCCGGTCCCGATTCCGGCGTCCGTGTTTCTACTCCTCGAGCAGGTCGTCAAAGGCAGCTGAGAATTGCTCGAACGGTTGGGCACCATCGATCACCGAGGCGCTGCCGTCGAAGAGCAAGACAAACGTCGGAGTCGAGCCGAAGATGTCCGACGTGTCGTAGATGTCCTCCACAACCCGCTCCAGGGCCGTCCGGCTTCCAACACAGGCGGCGAACGACTCCTCCTCGAGTCCCAACTGGCGGGCCAACCCGACCAGGACGGTATCGGGCTCGGCGACCGACCAATCGGCCACCCGCTCGAAGAGCAGGTCGTGCATTTCCCAGAACGCCTGCTGGTCCCCGGCACACTCGGCGGCGGTCGCCGCTGCCAGCGCCTGGGGGTGGATCTGCAATGGCAGGTGTTTGAACACCCACATCACCCGGTCGGTATCGACATAAAGGTCGTCGAGAGGCGGTTGTGTCTCCAGCGCGTGGCGCTGACAGAAGGGGCATTGAAAGTCGGAGATCTCGATAACCACCAGGTCGGCGTCCGGGTTGCCGCGGTAGGCGTCCCCGGCGAGGTTGTAGCCGGGGCGAGCAGGATCGGGCGCCAGGCCCTCTTCGGAGGCCCAGAAGGGCAGGTTCGGCTCGTCGGCCGGTTGGTCGGCGTCGGCCGGCTCCTCGCCGGCGATGACCGCGTCGATGGCTGCCAGGAACGTCTCGACCGGCTGCGCTCCCACCAGGTCGTACGCTTCGCCGGTGCGATGATCGAGGATCTGAAAACTGGGTGTCCCGGAGAATCCCAGTTGGCGAGCCTGTGCGACCCGTTCATCGACCAGTACCGCGGTTCTCCCCGAGTCGAGGCACAATTGGTAGGCATCGAGATCGGCGCCGACGTCTCCGGCTACCCCGGCGAGGAATTCGCTGTTGTCGCCGAGCGAAGCCCACTCGCTCTGGCGATCGAACAGCTGGGTGTGTATGGCCCAGAAGCGGGCGGCGCCTTGTTCCGAGACGCACAGTGCGGCCGCGTGTCCGGCGGGAGCGGTCGGGTGAAGGTCGACCAGGGGGAAGTCGCTGAACACGAACCTGACGAGCCCGGAGGCAGCGTATTGCTCCAGCAGCCGGGGATTGGTTTCCGTGGCGTGGCGGCGACAGAACGGGCACAGGTAGTCCGAGAACTCCACCAGCGACACGGGTGCGTCGGGGTCTCCCAGGTAGGGGTACCCGTCCTCGGTGAATCCGACCGGGAGCCCGTCGTACGTATCTTCGGGCGCCGTGGTGGTCGTGGTGGTGGCCTGCACCGCGTCGTCGGGCACGGTCGTGGCCGGGGACGTCGTACTCGTGTCTGTGGAGCTGGTGCCACAGGCAGAAACGAATAACGCGAGGGCGAGGAGGCCTGCGATGTGAGCTGCTCCGGGTCTCCGGTCGCCGACCTGGTTTGTCATGTGTGATACCTATCGCCTGGTGCGGCACCGGCCGGTCGCCCATGCACATCCCGAATGGTACGGGAGCCCCAACCGCGGCAACCAGGGTCGGAGGACCCTGCCCGGCATGGCCGCATGGGGAGGATTCCCGATTGGCAGCACCTGCCGCGTTTGAAACACTGGGCCAAGGAGAGGGCACACCATGGCTCGATCGACGCTGCAGGGGACTACCGCCGGATGGTCGGCACACTCCGTCCCCCCGGCACCCCCGCTCACCGTCGGCGAGACCAGTCCATGCGTGACCCTCTTTTCCGCGTGCCCGGAGGGCCATGACTGGGAGGGATGAGATGTCGCGCAAGTTCGCATTGGGAATTTCGACCGTTCTACTGCTGGGGGTGCTGGCGATCTTCGCTGTAGCACAGGCACAAGGCACCTCGGGCAACGCCTATGGCGGGCCCGGACTGCTCGAGACGCCACTTCTTGCGGATCAGACGATCGAAGCTGGAACCGTGGGCATCTGGAACTCGCCCAAGAAACTCATGGTGGAAATAAGAACCTCGGGCGATTGGATGATCGAGGAAACGCAGATCTATGTCGGCTACGGCACCGAGCCGATCCCGACCAGGAAAGGGAAGACCGACCTCGGCAAGTTCCCTTACACGCACGAGTATGAAAACCCCGTATCCATTCATCATCTGACCTTGGACCTCAAAGAGGATCTCGGATTCAGCTGGGGGTCACAATTCGACGATCTCCGCGAACCCACCTTCGCCGTACATGCTGATCTGATACTCCTCGATAGCGACAAGAACGTCATTGCCGAGGAAGGCGCGTGGGCTTTCGGTCCGGATGAACTCGAGAGCTCGAAGTGGGGTTGGACCCTCACCTACCTGCTCGGCCACCCCCAGCGCGGACACTTCATCGATGCCAATGTGATCGGTCTCAGCTATCACGGCCCGACCCAGCAGGGCGTCACAGCCGATTCGACGAGCGAGGATGGCGGAGGTTTCCTCTTCTTCCCCAACGAGGAGATCACGTTCTCGGTCGGTGAGGTTGTCCTCGGCACTGCCGAAGCCGCCAAGAAGGTATCACCGCTTGATCTATTCGATAGCTCGGACGCCACCGACCCGCGCGTTATCAACGTAGCCCGGCTGTTGCAGAGCCTGGACAACGATCACAGTGACGGCAAGATCGTCATTCGACCCGGCGTCGTCCTCTGCCTCAACAACGCCAAGGGAAACCTTGTCCTCGAAGAGGTCGACTTCGACCTTGACTCGCAGGTCGAAGACCTCATTGTCGAGACCAAACGCCTGTGCGACATGGGCAACCCCGACGGCATCATCCTCGAGGTGGTCTCGGCCGAAGAGGCCCAGGGCAACCTGGAAGCCGGCCTCAA
>SHLN01000153.1 GCA_004283105.1 Acidimicrobiia bacterium | reverse complement strand
GAGCTGTGAGCGGCAACGCCTTTCGGCGTTGCTAGCGCCAACCCTTCGGGTTGCCGAAGGTATCCGACGAGGTTCGCTGTGCACGAAACGCGCAGCGTTCCCTACCAGCCCATGGTTCCGGGGGCGCCTTTGAAGGGGCCTACAACTGACTTCGTGATCCATCCGCCGTAGAAGTCGCCGGCCTGGGGCTCAACCCGCTCTTCACCGACGAAACAGGCATCGACCCGCCCGGGATAGAAGGCCACCAAGCCCGTCAGGGTCTCGTAGCTCGGGGAGGGGTCCAGGTAGGTCCAGGCAGCGTCGACGGACACCTGCTCGCCAACCCTGATCGTGTAGTAGGAAGCGCTGCCCTTGAACTCGCAGAAGCTGCTCGACTGGGTGAGCTCGATGACGTCGGAAACGATGTCGTCGAGCGGCACGTAGAAGACCGGCGGATGGCTCGTCTCGAGCACCCGCACCGCCCGATCTGACCGCGCGATCTCCCGACCACCGAACTCAACCCGAACCTGGTGCTGGGACGGTTCAACGCGAGGCGGCCGCGGATAATCCCACACCGACTCCTGCCCCGGCCCTGGCTCGATTCGCTTCATAACCTGAGCGTAGGAAACGCCGCGCCACTAACCGCCGCAGGCGTTGCTCACAGCTCATAGCTCACAGCTCATAGCTCGGAGCGACGAAGGAGCTCCGCTATCTGAGATGCGCCCCGCCATCGAGCCGCTGGATCTCCCCGGTAATGAAGTCGTTGCGAATGAAGTGAAGCACCGCCTGGGCGACGGTCTCGACGCCCCCGATCTTCTCGAGCGGGGTCTGGGACGCCAATCGCTCGGCGTACCCCTCCTCGGCGTCGGCAGGAGGAAGAACGACCCCGAGTGCCACCGCATTAACGCGGATCCGTGGGGCGAGCTCACTGGCCGCCACCCTGGTGAACGTGTCGATAGCCCCCTTGGCGATGGTATAGCTGAACCGAGGACCGAGATACGGCCGCTCCGTCTTCCAGTCTGTGACATTGACAACAGCCCCGGTTCGATCCTCCGGCAAGGACCTGGCAAACGCCTGGGTGAGGAACACCGGCGCGGTCAGATTCAGGCCGATGGTGCGCTCCCACTGCTCGAGGGAGACATCGAGGAGATGGTCGCTCGGAAAGCCGGCCGCACTGTTCACGAGGATGTCGACCGGATCAGACAGCAGCGCTGCGATGGAGTCCGGATCGCTCAAGTCGGCCTGGCGAAGCTCGACCGTCGAACCGAGGGCCCGGGCTTCATCGGCCGTTGCCTCCGCCGGGCCGGCCGAGCGGTTGTAGTGGAGAACCAGGTCGGCCCCCGCCCCGGCCAGGGCAAGTGCGATCCCCTTCCCTACCCGATGAGCTCCGCCGGTAACGAGGGCGCGACGGCCTGAAATGTCCATGAGGAGCAGAGTAACCGCCTCGAAAATGAGAAGACGACCGCCAAGAAGCGACTACCCTCCAGCCCGTGCAGCCGAATCCTGATCCCAAACCCGGCCGCTGGATCCTGCCCGTTGTCATCCTGGCAATGATGGGGTTCGCGTGGCTCTTCATCAACGCGGCCGAGGACCCCACCGTCAGCGCCACGGAAACCACCGTGAACGGCGGATCGGGCGCCACCACAACGACCACCACGCTTCCCCCATCCGGAACGACCACCACCACCGTTCCAGCCGACATCCTCCAATACAACGTCGACATCACCAACGCAGGCATCGCAATGGCCGGTCTGCAAGAGACCATCAACGACGCCAACAACAACTGGGAAGACCGCACGGTCCTCTACGCCGACACCGTGACCATCCTGCAGGGCCTCGATGCAGACGTCAAAGCATGGCGAGCCGGCTTGAACGATCTCGTCGTCCCGAGCTCACTGCCCGAGTACGCCGACTTCCACAACATCATGATTGCCGCCGCCGCCGAGGTCGTCCGAACCTCGAGTGCCATCGTTCCCGGCTTGCAAGCGCCCGACACCGGAGAGGCTCGCCGGGCCGCCGTGTCTGCCTTCAACGGAGCCGTTACCGCCTACGGGAATCAGGTCAACACCATCGCCGCATACCGCCCCGGGACCACTTCGTAGCTCGAGCCCGGGCAAGCTGTAACACAGCGTTCACACGTCGGTAACCCCTTTGCAACCGGTTGGTGGCATAGTTTCCGTCAATCAATTTCGAGGAGACGACGTGTCCTATCGCGCTGAGTACATCTGGATCGACGGGTCAGAGCCGACCCAGTTGCTCCGTTCCAAGACGAAGGTCCTGCCAGACGGCGCCGACCTGCCCATCTGGGGCTTTGACGGCTCGAGCACCAACCAGGCCCCCGGCAGTGAATCCGACTGTGTGTTGCAGCCCGTCCGGTCGATTCCCGACCCGATCCGCGGCGGCGACAACGTGCTCGTGCTGTGCGAGGTGCTCAACACCGACATGACGCCACATGCGTCGAACACCCGGGCCGCTCTTGTCGAGACGGCCGAGCGGTATGCCAGCCACGAGCCATGGTTCGGGATCGAGCAGGAGTACACGTTCTTCAAAGATGGCCGACCGCTCGGTTGGCCCCAGGGTGGGTTCCCGGCTCCCCAGGGTGGGTACTACTGCGGGATCGGCGACGACGAGGTATTCGGACGCGATGTCGTCGAAGAGCACACGACCGCCTGCATCGATTCGGGCCTCGAGATCTCGGGCACCAACGCTGAGGTCATGATGGGTCAGTGGGAGTTCCAGATCGGCCCCCTCGGCCCGATCGAGGTTTCGGACGAGGTCTGGCTGGCGCGCTGGCTGCTCTATCGCATCGGAGAGGACCACGGTGTCTCGGCGACCCTGAACCCCAAGCCCATCAAGGGTGATTGGAACGGCGCAGGCGCTCACACCAACTTCTCAACCAAAGAGATGAGGGAAAGCTACGACCCGATCATCGCGGCTGCCGAAGCGCTCGGTAAGGCTCACGATGACCATATCGCCCACTACGGAGCCGGGGTCGATCAGCGACTCACCGGTCTCCACGAGACAGCGCCCTGGACCGAGTACTCCTACGGAGTGTCGGATCGCGGAGCCTCGGTTCGGATTCCGTGGCAGGTGAAGGTCGACGGCAAGGGCTACCTGGAGGATCGTCGGCCGAACGCCAACATGGATCCCTACGTGGTCACCCGCCTCATCACCGAAACGGTCTGCAAGGACGTCGAGGGCTAGACCAGGCTCGAAAACGAATACAACGAGGCGAGGGGCGGAGCAATCCGCCCCTCGCTCATTCGAACAAGGTGGCGTAGATTCATGGCAATGGAGAAGCAAGCCGAGTACGTGCTGAGCACCGTCGAAGAACGTGGGATCCGCTTTGTGCGGCTGTGGTTCACCGACGTGCTCGGCTTCCTCAAGTCGGTGGCGATCACCCCGGCAGAACTCGAGGGGGTGATGGAGGACGGGATGAGTTTCGACGGTTCATCCATCGACGGCTTCTCGCGCATCCAGGAAGCCGACATGATCGCCAAGCCGGACCCGACCACGTTCCAGCTGCTCCCGTGGCGGCCCGATGAGGGCGGAGTCGCCCGGATGTTCTGCGACATCGTTACCCCGGCGGGCGAGCCATTCGATGGCGATCCTCGCTGGGCGTTGAAGCGAAACCTGCAACGGCTCTCCGAACGCGGCTACACCCTCGATATCGCACCGGAACTGGAGTTCTACTACTTCACCGATGCCAGTCCCGCCCGGGAGGTGCTCGACCGGGGCGGGTACTTCGACCTGACCCCGCTCGACGTTGCCCAGGAGTACCGGCGACGGTCCATCGTTGTGCTCGAGCAGCTTGGCATTCCCGTGGAATCGTCGCACCATGAGCAGTCACCCGGCCAGCACGAGATCGACCTGCGCGGAGCCGACGCCCTCACCATGGCCGATCAGCTCTTGACCGCCCGCCTGGCCATCAAGGAAGTGGCGATGGAGAACGGCATGTACGCCACATTCATGCCCAAGCCGCTCCAGGACGCGGCGGGAAGCGCCATGCACCTCCATCTGTCGCTCTTCGAGGGCGACCTCAATGCGTTCCACGAACCGGACGACGGGCTCTCCAAGGTTGGGGAGGCCTTCATCGCCGGCCTGCTGACTCACGCCCGCGAACTGACGGCGATCACCAACCAGTGGGTCAACAGCTACAAGCGTCTCCACGGCGGATTCGAGGCCCCGACGTTCGTGACCTGGGCCCACAACAACGAATCTGCTCTCGTGCGGGTACCGACGCTCCAGCCCGGCAAGCCCGACCGCACCCGCATCGAGTACCGGTCTCCCGACCCGGCCTGCAACCCATACCTGGCGTTCTCGGCCATCGTGGCCGCCGGATTGGCCGGCATCGAGCGCGGCTATGAACTGGCGCCGGAAGTCATGGAAAGCGTGGCCGTCACCGACGGTGACGTTCTCGCCAGGGCCGACTTCGAACGGCTCCCCTCCGGCCTGGATGAGTCCCTCGATGCACTCGAGGTTTCCGAGCTCATGAAGGAGGCGCTCGGCGACCACATCGTTGAGTGGTTCTTGAAGAACAAGCGGGATGAGTGGCGACGCTACCGGCGCCACGTATCGCTCTTCGAGATCGAGGAGAACCTTCCGATCCTGTGATCATGCTCGCAGTCATCGGAGCTCGCACCGAGCTCACCGAGGCCCTGGGGGCCATCGGGATCACCGCCGTGCCCCTTGCCGACGCCACCGAGGTGGTAGATCGGCAGCCGGAGGCCGGATGGGACGCCCTCGCCATCGATCTGGGAGTCGATCCGGGCCGTGGCACCGCCATCGCCCGGCGGGTCGAGGAAGCGCTCGGCCTCCCCATCCTGGCCATCGCCGACCTCGCCTCCGACGTCACCGACGTTCCAGAGATCGACGACTTCCTGTTGGCTCCGATAAATCCCGATGAGCTCCGCATCCGTCTCCGGCGCCTTACCTCGCCGACCGGCACCACGGACGAAACCATTCGTTTCAAGGATCTCGAGCTCAACCTGGCGACCTACCAGGCGTCGGCCGGTGGAGCCCCCCTCGACCTCACCTTCATGGAGTATGAGCTCCTCCGGTTCTTCGTTACCCACCCGACGAGAGCCTGGAGTCGCGCCCAGATCCTCTCCCAGGTATGGGGGTACGACTACTTCGGCGGCTCCCGAACCGTAGACGTTCACGTCAGACGCCTGCGGGCCAAGCTGGGCGAGGAGCGGTCATCGTGGATCGCAACCGTCCGGTCGGTGGGCTACCGGTTCGGGTAGCTGCCCGCATGATGCGCCCATGACTCGCCTGGCCGACGTTCTTGCCGACACCGCCGATGGTGTCTTTCCAGCCGTCGATGGACAGATTGAAGTAGTACCCGCCCCGGCCAACCTCGCGGTGGAAGCAGTGGTCGAATTCACCGGCCACGCCCTCGTCGCCACCGATCTCCCCGAAGACGAGGTGCTGGCACGGGAATTCGACGCATTCGGCGGCATCGTCTCCCCCGACGCCCTCCGCTGGCTGGCCGGAATCGGCGGGGAAATCGGCTGCCTCGACTCGGTTCTCGTCAGGCGCGGAACCGGCCACGGGACGTTGCCGGTCCGGACCGATCTCGACTATCACCCGCGGGTGATGGCCGCCCGCCGCCGCCGATCCGACGTGATCGTGTACGGCGATGAGCGGGGCCTCATCACCGTCGGCCGCGGCCTGGCCGGCCGCTGGGAAGTGAGCGTGGAACTGCTGGCCGCAGTGGGCAACGAAGGCACGGGGAGAATGCTCATCTCCGAAGCCGTCGGACACGTTCCAAAGGGCGAGGCGGTATTCGCCTCGGTGGCGCCTGGAAATGCCTCCTCGCTGCGGGCCTTTCTCGCCTGCGGCTTCACTCCAATCGGCGCCGAGGTGATCATCCACCCCCGGCGCTGATTTCGCTCAAGGTGATGGCCTCGGAAGCCGATAAGCGACTTCTGGAGCAACATAGGGGGATCCGTGGTGATCAAGACGCTCATTGTCAACACCATGCCGCGCCGCTCAGCCGAGGACATCGTCACTCAGTCGGGCGGCGTTCTTCGCGCCAAGACCGCCCCGCCGGTCGAGCCTCCGCCCTCAGTCTGGAATCCGTTCCAGGAACTCGAGACCGAAGAACTCGTCCCCGTCCGGGTACGAGCTCAGCTTCCCAACGAGGAGATCTCCGAGGGCATCCCCGACGGCATGGAAGGCAGCTACTACCTGTAGTCGCCGGTCACCCGTCACCGGTCACCTGCCAGAGTCGCTGCTGGCTGCTCGCTACTCGTCGCTCGCTGCTGGTTTCGGCCGTGCCGCAGGCGTTACAAGGGACGAGGGGCGAGGGTCGAGGGTCCAGGGTCGATAATGACCTA
>SHLN01000152.1 GCA_004283105.1 Acidimicrobiia bacterium | reverse complement strand
TGGGCCCACGGCAACGCCTTCGGCGTTGCTTGGGAGAACGGGGCGCCGTTCTCCAGGGCGAGTCCAATGCCGAGTTCCTTGCGAGCTTGCTCCGCAAGCTCGAGGCGTCATGAACAGCGTTGTTTAGAAGAACGGGAACGCCTTCGGCGTTCCTTCCAGGTACCGCCACCGGAGCAAAGCGCAGGTGGGGGTAGGGGGGCAACAGCAACGCCCGCTCTGTTCGCTGATTACTCAAGAGAGCCCCTTCGACTGCCGACCTAGAGACTGTGGCAAAGAAAGACAAGGACACCACGCGCTTCAAGACCGTGGGACGCGGCTACTCGCGTTCCGAGGTTGAGAGAGCAGTAGCCCGCTACGAGCAACAACTCGACGACGCGTCTCGGCGCATTGCCAAGCTCGAAACCGACGTAGAGAAGGCCAAGGAGTCGGAGGCAGCCGCCATCGACCAGGCGTTCTTTTCGCTCATCGAAGTCAAGGATCGGATTCTGGGAAGCGCTGAGAGCCGGGCCCAGGCCATTCTGTCAGACGCCCGCGATCGCGCCCAGGCGGTTGAGACGCACGGTGGGGCAACACCGTCGGCCATACTCGAGAGCGCCCAACAGCAGGCCGAGGCGTTGCTCGAGGCCGCGAGGTCCGAGGCAGCCCAGCTCCAGCAGCAGGCCGACGACAAGATTTCCTTCGAACACGCGCCCGACGAGATCGTCCGAGCCGCTCACGACCAGGCCGAACAGATCCGGGCGGCCGCCCTGGCCGAGGCCGACGCAACCCGCGCCGCCGTCGACAATCTGATCGCCCAGGCCGAGGAAGAGGCGCCCAAGATCAGGAGCGCCGCCGAGACCGACGCCGAGTCGACCCGCACCGGTGCCGAATCGTACGCCTCCTCGATCAAGGCCGAACTCGAGACCGGCAAGCGGGAACTGGCAGAAGGAGCGGAGGCACTGTCCGAGGCCGCCGACGACGCTCGGGCCAAAGCCGTCGAGATCATCCGCGAGGCCGAGGAGCAACGAAACGAGGCTGCCAGCGACCTCGCCGACGCCCGACGCGAGGCTCAAACGCTCCGGACCGAGGCCAATCAGATCAAGAAGGAGGCCGTGGCGGCGCGAACCGAAGCCATGGAACTCGCCAGCACCGCTCAAGAAGACGCGGCCGGAACCGTGGAGAAGATCCTCCAGGACGCCCGATCCGAGGCCGGCCGGATCCGGGCCGCAGCCAATGAGGCCCTCCAGGAAGCAGAGCAGACGAAGTCCCACGCCCGGGCCGAAGCCGACGCCGATATCGCCAAGCTCCGGACCGAGACCGAGACGTTGCACCAGAAGGCCGAACAAGTCTTTGCCGACGCGCACGAGAAGGCCAAACAGGAGGCCCAGTCCATTCACGACAAGGCTGTCTCGGAGGCGGACAAGATCCGGGCCGAGGCACAGAAGGAACTGGCCGCCGCCGAGAAGGACCGCAAGCAGGCCGAAGAAGCGCTCGATAAAACCAAAGCCGCCGTGGAGAAGGAACTCGCCCCCCTCAAGAAAGCGGCGCAAGCCGAGGTCGACGCCCTCAAGGTCGAGGCTGCCAAAGTTCGCGAGCAGGCAGCAGCAGAGGCCACCACCGTCCGCGATGAGGCGACTCGAGCCGCCCAATCCCTTCGAGACAAGGCCAAGGCCGAATCCGACGACCTCGTCGCACAAGCCGCCGAGGTCGTCGAGGCCTCCTCCGCCAAAGCCCGCGACGAAGCCGACAAGATCCTCTCATCTGCCGCCAAGCATGCCGAGCGAGTCACGAAGGAAGCGGAGGAAAAGGCCGAAGAGATCCGGGCTCAGAGCAAGCGCGACCGCGCCGCCGCCTCCGAAGCCGCCGCCGCCCAAAAGACCAGCGCCGAACAAGAAGCAGACGAAATCCGACGCCGCGCCGAAGAAGAGGCCACCCAGATCCGAGCCAAAGGCGAAGCCGACCGCAAGGACGCCCACGCCGAGGCAGCCGAAATCCGCAAGGGACTCGCCCCCGTCAAGCACGAGGCCGAAGTCATCATCGCTCAGGCCGAGGATTCCGCTACCAGGATCCAGGAGGACGCCGAGGCCAAACTGGCCGAGGCCGAGGTCAAGCTGAAGACGATATCCAAGCGGGAAGCGATGCTCGCCAATGCCGACCGGAACGCCAAGCAGATGCTCGACGATGCGCGGTCCGAGGCAGCCGCCATGACGGCCGAAGCCGAGAAGCTCCTAAACAATGCCCGCGCCGCCTCAAAGGATGCGCAAGAAGCCGTCGATCGCTTCCGCTCCAAGGCCCGGTTCGAGAAAGCCGAGAAGCCCCGCAGGCGCAGGCGCTAGATCACGGGGAAGACCGACTCGACCTCACCGGCACGATCAACGGCCCGTCGGGTCCCGCGACAACCTCGACCGTAGCTCCGAAGTAGCGCGACACCACGTCCGCTTGCAGGACCATCTCGGGTGGCCCCTCTGCCGCCACCACGCCATCTGCCAGGAGGATCACTCGATCCCCGAACTGGGCGGCAAAGGTGAGATCGTGAAGTGTGCTGATGACGACCAGCTGTGACTCGCGCCGTAGACCGTCCACGAGCTCGAGCACCTGCTGTTGATGACCGAGATCGAGGGCGGTGGTCGGTTCATCGAGCAGCAGGATCGAGGCGTCTTGCGCCAGCGCCCTGGCGAGGACGGCGCGCTGGCGCTCCCCGCCCGACAGCGCCGAGACCGGACGGGCGGCGAAGGACGCCAGGTCGAGTCGTTCCAGGACCTCGTTCACCCGGAGCCGATCGACCGGGCCTTCCATCCCCCAATATGGGATATACGGAGTCCGTCCCAGCATCACATAGTCGAAGACCGCCACTCCCTCCGGCACGACCGGTGTCTGGGGCACAACGGCGACCCGGGCAGCCACTTCCCGGCGGCGCAAGTCTGCGAGCTCCCGATCGCCGAGCGCTATCTCTCCGCCGGCCGGAATGACCCCGGCGAGAGCCCGCAGCAACGTCGTCTTGCCCGCCCCGTTTGGGCCGACCACCACAACCCATTCGCCGGGCTCGACGACCAGGTCGACACCGCCGAGCACGGTCGTGCCGTTGTACCGGGCCGTAACACCATGGCAGACAACGCCGGTCACGTCGCTACCTCCCGACGGGTAGCAAGGATGAACGCAAAGAACGGCGCACCGACAAAGGCGGTGATCACCCCGATGGGCACCTCGCCTCCCGACTGGACGGTGCGGGCAACGAGGTCGGCCACCATGAGAAAGGCGGCTCCCCCCGTGAGAGAGACCGGAAGCAGAACCCGGTGAGACGGGCCCGTGACGAGTCGCGCGATGTGGGGAACGATGATCCCGACGAAGGCTATGAGGCCGCTCACCGCCACGGCGGCCGCCGCTCCCAGGGTGGCGCCCGCAACGACGACAAGACGGACACGGGCGGGATGAATTCCGAGCGTTGACGCCTCCTCCTCCCCCACTGCCATCACATCGAGGTGGCGCCGGTAGGCAAAGAGCACAAGCCAGCTCACGATGGCGTAGGGGAGAAGCGTTCGAACATCGCCCCATCCGGTGGTGGAGAGGCGGCCGAGGATCCAGGAGAACACCTGCCGGATGGTGTCGGCATGTTGCTGCTGGAGGTAGGTCTGGAGGGCGGTGAAGAACGCCGCCACGGCCACCCCCGCCAGGATGAGTGTTGCCCCGCTCCGGCGCGATCCACCGAGGCTCGCCAACCCGTAGGCGGCCACCACGGCAATGACGGCTCCTGTGAAGGCGAGGGGGGCAATCGTCGATGACGGGAGTCCCGAGACGATCGCAATCGTGGCCCCGAGCCCGGCTCCGGCTGCCACACCCAGCAGGTACGGGTCGGCGAGCGGGTTGCGAAACACCCCCTGGTAGGCGGCGCCCGACCCGGCCAGAGTTGCACCAACGAGCCCGGCGAGAACCATGCGGGGCACTCGAATCTGCCACACGATGGCTGCTTCCTGCGTCGACAGCCCCGAGTCGACGGCAACGAAGGGGATGTGGTCGAGCGTTTCGAGTATGGCCCCCCACGGACTGACGCCGGCCGGACCGAGGACGAGGGATCCGACCGCTGCGAGGAGGAGTACTCCGACCGAGATCACGATCGGGCCGGGTCGTGGTCCGGTGCGAGCGCTGGTTAGAGCAACCGTGCTCACAGGCGTTCCTCAACCGCGGCGAGGATTGCGTCCATCAGCTCAACCGTGCGCGGTCCCCACCGTCCCGCCAGATCCCCGTCGAGGGCCACCACCTTCCCCCCGGTGACCGCCGTCAGCGTGTCCCACCCCGGCCGGGCTGCCACCGACTCGACCGTTACCCCGAAGTTGGCGTCCGCCAGGAAGATGAATTCCGGGTTCTGATCGATGATGAACTCCGGCGACAGCTGTGGGAACGGCGAGTCGAGCCCGGCGGCGTCGGCGATATTCACCAACCCGAGCGTCCGATAGAGGTCGCCGATGAATGAGGCCGACGTTGCGCTGTACAACGTCTCGTCAACCTCGTGATAGAAGGTGCGGCCCCGAATCCGGTAGGCGGCTCGCTGGATCCGGTCGAGCTGGAGATAGAGGTCATCCATCACCTGTTCAGTCTCCATCCGGTGATCGCTGACTGCGCCGACCAACGAGAGCTGCGAGAACGCGGTGAGGAGCGAGTCGGGGGGTCCCAGCACCAGGAACGGAATTCCGAGAGCCGATAGCGCCTCTCCCTCACCCTGGAAGTCGAATGCCAGGATCACGAGATCGGGCTCGAGGGCGGCCACCTCCTCGATGCTGAACTGGAACGCATCGATCTTGGCCGTGGCCTGGGCAGCCGGCGGGTAGTTGGAGGTCAGGTCGGTCCCGACGACTTGCTCTCCTGCCCCGATGGCGTAAAGCATCTCGGTATGGGAGGCGGAGAGTGACACAATCCGCTCCGGACGCTGCTCGATGGTGACCGGCCCCGAATCGAGAGGGAGTGTCATCGGATAGGTCAGGAGCTCGGCAAGCAACCGCTCCTGCTCCCGCTCGAGTGCCGCCAGCTCCGCGGCCGCTTGCTCCAATTCCGCCAGCTCGACAGCCGTCCGCTCGGGCGCGGACTCCGACCCAGCGGAGACGGTGACCGTGGTCGAGGTCGAGGTGGAGGTGGAGGTGGAGGTCGAAGTCGATTCACCAGCAAGGACCGTCGTCTCGGCGGATGAGGTCCGACAGGACGCGAGCACAAGGCTCAGTACGAGAAAGAGAATTGCGCTCTTGCGCATGCGTGTCCGCCTGGAAAGGCGGTGATCCGGTGTGATGCGGGTCACCCTTCAATCGAGAGCTATCCACTCCGGCCGGGGCAGGCGACCTGGCTTGTCCCTTGCGGGCTTCACAGTTGCGAGACAGCGCCGGATTTCAACCGGACTTCGCTCTTGCGCTCGGGGAGACCCCGGCGGTTCGTGTGCCGAAGAGCATACCGTGCTCGGCTCTACACTCCGCAGATGGACACGAAGCGAGTCTCGGTGGTTCTGGCGGCGGTGGCAGCCGTGGTCGGCGCCTTGCTGGCACGCAACCGGCCCGTCAAGCCCCCCGCCCACCACGGCCATTGGAAGCCGCACTCGAAATGAGGATCGCCGTCCACCCAATCGGTGAGGTCGGGCGCCGCGCCCTCCGTATCCTCCAGGCCGAGCCGGCCGTGACGGAAGCGGCGGCCTGGGGCGTGTCGGAGACCCCTCCCCGCACGCGGGTCGTGGACAGCCTTGATGGGTTTGCGGTCGTCGTGACCGATCGACCGGAGCCGGACGACCTCGCCCGGGAGTGCCTATCAGCCGGCGCTTCGCTGGTGACGACCGCCGGTTGGGGCGGTGAGCCCTGGCAAGCATTCGCCGATGCCGGGCTCAGCCTCGTGGTCGGCGCCAACATCGAAACCGGCCTTGCCGCCAGTCTCGCCCTCCAGGAAGCGGCCCTCATGGACGAACCGCTCGAAGTGCGACTCGCCTGGACCGTTCCCGGCCGACCGCGCCGACGGGGAGAACCCATTCCGTTCCCCGAACCGGTCGGTTCACGGTGGGGGCAGGAAGTCGATCCGCAGGGCTGGGCATCGCACAATCTGCCGGTCAAAGCGTTCGAGGCTCCGGTTGAGGGCGAGTGGTCGGCGGCAATGGCCAGGGTTTCCGGTGCCCTCGACGAAGGGGTGCAACGGACCATCGTCGGTGTGGCCGATCACCGCATGTATCTGGCAGCCATCGCCCTCGCCGCACCGGCCGTCCCGGTGGGCCAGCACGCCTACCACCCCGGGCGCCACTGGGCCTCGGCCGCACCGACGGCCTATTTGGATCGAGCGCTCGCCTCGGGTCTCGACGTAGCCAGCTTCCACGAGACCACGCCGGCGTAACCGGCCATCGGCCACCAGCCCAGAGC
>SHLN01000011.1 GCA_004283105.1 Acidimicrobiia bacterium | reverse complement strand
AAGCAACGCCTTCGGCGTTGCTTGCGGCAACCCTCCGGGTTGCCGTGACCCGCCTTATCCACGGTCGAAGTCGAAGTCGAAGTCGAAGTCGAGGCCCGAGGGACGAGGGACTCGTTCCTACAGCTCTTCGACCGGTTCGAAGTGGAGGTCGATGGACACGGTGACGACCGGCTCCATCTTCAGGACGAGCAGCGTCGGCGGTTCCAGGCCCCACCATTGCACGTCCATCTGCCCGCTCCCTGCCAGGTGACAGGTCGACGCACCGTCGTCGATGAGGCTGATATCTCCCTCCAGCTCGACTTCCCGACCCAGGAAGGTGATGGTGCCCTTGACGGTGGCCGTCGGCCCATCGAGCGCCACGACCTCGGTGAGATCTCCCCGGATCGTGGGATACCGCTTGGAATTGAGCCGCCGGCGAGTCTCACGATCAACGAGGGGATTGCCGGAGCGGAACTCGATGACGGCGATCTCGACTTCGCCCCGGAGGGGACTCTCCGGTACGAAGTTCCCTTCCTCGATTGCCGCTTCCAGCCACCCGTCTGGAGTCACGTTCACGGTGATCGGGTGGAGCGAGGTCTCTCCGACAATCGTGACGGTGGACTGCTCGGACGAGAGCCGGTATCGGGTGATCTCAGACATCTGCGGACGTTACTGCGCCACGCGTCGAAATCCGGCACGCGTCACTCATGTCACCTGGCTGATCTCGAAAAGGTGGCCGTCCGGATCGCGGAAGAAGCAGCGGATCTCACCGCTCCAGTCGTAGGGCGGTGTAAGAAACTCGGCCCCGCGTTCATGCAACGTCCCGTATGCGGCCCGGCAGTCATCGACCCGGATCGTGAAGGAGTGATCGACCGACCCGGGCCGGTCCGGGGCGGCGAACGTGACACCCGGCTTGTCAGGGGTGGGATCGCCCCCGGTGACGAGGAGCAACCAGGCGCCGTTGAAGGAGAACACCGCCGACGAGCCGCCGTACTCTCGATAGAGCTCGGCCCCGAGAATGTCCCGGTACCAGACGACCGACCGCTCGAGATCTGCCACGACGAGGATGTGAGTGAGGGCCATGTCGGACGTTGGGAACTCGCTCACGAGATGAAGCCCCGCACGCGTTCGAGCTGGTCGATGCCGAACTGCGCGTCCTCTTTGCGCTCGGGATCGTCCAGTTGGGCCCGGAAGGCGGCGACGGCTTCTCCGTAGAGGTCGGGCCCGGACGGCTCGCCATCGGCAATGCGGGCAAGGCCCAGGTATCCGGCGCCGATCAGCACCGCGAATGGAGCCTGCAACGTGATTTCGTCGTGCTCTCCCGCCGCCCTGGCCGCGATGCGAGCGTGCTCGAGTGAACGCTCCATGGCATCGGCGGCAGCGGCGGTGTTGCCGAGCCGGAGCTGGTGATAGCCGAACGCCCACCAGCCGAGGTGCTGGGACTGGTCCGGCTTCTCGAGCTCGGCCCGGAGGCCGACCGATTGCTCGGCCACCTCCGCTCCGCGCTCGAAGTGCTTGCGTTCACGGGGCTCGTCGTCACCGGGCCAGCAGTCGGCGATATCGGCGGCGAAGTTGAATGTGAGCTCTGCGAGAACATTCAGGTAGTCGTTGCGCTCGTCGGCGGGCACGATTTCGGCGCGTTCCCCAAGCCAGGCACACCCGGCGTCGACCACCGCCATGTAGGCGTCGAGGCTCTTCCCGTTCCAGTCTTCGAAAAGAAGACCCTGGCGGGCGAACCGAAAGAGGGCGGCACGTTGGGCGTCGAGCTCATAGGCGAGAATGGCGCCGATCATCGCCTCGGGACCCTGTTGTTCGAGCATGGATTTCAGGCCCGGCCATTGGTCCGCAAAGTAGGCCCGCTCATCCCCGATTGATTCCATGCCGGCAGATTACCGGTGGCCTAGCTGCGCGCGCCAGGCGGTTACCGGGCCCGTGATCCTTCGTGGAGAGTGGGCCGGGGACCACAATTGCTGTCATGAAGATCGAATCCGTCGCCGAGACTGAGCGCTGGTTTCTGCGGCGGGGCGTTCCCCATCTCATTGCGGACTACAACGCGGCCGAGGACGTCTTTACCCGGGTGCTGCCTCTCCTCACCGCCATCTTCCTGTTCAGCATGGTGGGCGCTCTCAATGACGACTTCTCACTTGGGGAGAACGTCGGGGTGGCAGTCGGCGGCTTCGCCCTCCTCATTGCCATCTGGGCCGGCGTCAACTGGATGCGGGGGCGGAGGCCCTTGCTGGCCCGGCCTGATCGGGTGGGCAACCTCGAGCTGACGGTCTTCGTCTTCGGGCCCGCGCTCGTGCCGATCGTGTTCGGCGGCCAGTTCTCAACCGCCGGGATCACCGTCCTGACCAACCTCCTCGTCCTCGGAGTGGTCTACCTCGGGGCCAGCTACGGAGTCCTCGCCATTCTGTCGTGGGCGCTTCGACGGCTCTTCAGCGACTTCGGGAGAGCCCTTCGCATCGGCATGCGCGCCCTGCCGTTGCTTCTGCTGTTCAACGCCTTCTTGTTCATCAACGCCGAGGTGTGGCAGGTGACGTCCCGGATCGACCTGATGCTTCTGCTGGCCGCCCTCGGGCTCTTCATTCTGCTCGGTGTCGTGTTTCTCTTGTCACGGCTTTCGGGCGAGATCTCTGAGCTGGCAACGTTTCACTCCATCGATGAGGTCGACCGGCTGTGTGAGGGAACACCGATGGCGAACAGATCTAGTGGCGCGGATGTGCCCGACTATCCGCTGAGCCGGCGTCAGCGAGGCAACGTCGGCCTTGTCCTCGTCTTCAGCCAGGGTGTCCTGGTGCTTGCTGTGAGTGTCTTCATCGGTCTCTTCTTCATTGTGTTCGGCCTCCTCATCATGAATGTCGACACACTCGTGCAGTGGACCGAGCAGCCCTTGAACGAGTTGTACTCGGTCTCGTTCCGGGGCGACCGGATCGTGCTCACCGAGGAGCTGCTCCGGGCCGCCGGGTTCCTGGCTGCGTTCTCCGGCCTCTACTTCACGGTCAACGCTGCAACCGAGCCCACCTATCGCCGGGAGTTCTTCGACGGCCTCCTGGCCGAGGTGCGCCAGTCGATGGCGGTACGGGAGGCCTACCTCACGGCACTCGAGGACTGACGCGAGTGAGCCCCACCTTGCGGCGAGGCTCACTCTGTTCGATCTACGAGCTGAGGAGGAGTCCAAGGAAGGGAGTTACTCCACGAGTGGAGTATGGACCGTCGTCTATCGAACCCCTCCTTTTTCGGCATCGAATCGGCCCGGCTTGAGGAAGATGTTGCCCGGTAGGCTGCGGCGGTGTTTCAACGCATCTGGCCGGCCCTCGTCCTTGCCGCCCTTGCCGGCGCATGGGGGATCATCCCGGTCATCGTTCGGGAGGTGAACCTATCCAGTGCTCAGTTGGCGGCCAGCCGGATCTGGCTGGCGACCGTGTTCCAGTTCGCGGTGTTGGCGTTGTGGCGGGGAATCCGGGTGCCGGCGACCTCGCGGCGTTCGATCATCCTCAGCGGGCTGTTGCTGCCATTGCACTGGTTCACGTTCTTTCAGGCGATCGAGACGACTCGAGTGCTCGTCGCCCTCGTGCTCGTGTTCGTGGCTGCTCCGGCCATGTCGGTCGCCGCCACCCGGGTCCTGGGCGAACCACTGGCGTTGCTGACCGGACTGGGCGTGCTGGGCGGCTTCGTCGGTGCCGCCATTGCCGTCGATCCCTCCAACGGTGCAACCACCGCTGGAGTCCTCTGGGCCCTCGCCTCCGGCTTGCTGCTCGCCGCCATGCTCCTCAACGTCAAACCCGGCGCGGCCGATCTCGGTGCCGTGCGGTTCGGAGCTTGGCAAGGCCTGGTGGCGTCACTGGTCACCCTGCCCTGGGCCGCGTCGGCCGTCACCGACGTCGATGGTGACATCGGTCTCGTCTTGTTTCTCGGCATCGGTCTGACGGGAATCTCCGGTCTCATCTATCTCGGCACCATGCACCGGGTGCCGGTGAGCACCCTGAGCTCGACCATGTACGTCGAGCCGATGGCGGCGGTCATCGCGGCCTGGCTCCTGCTCGACGAGGATCCGGGAGCCCGCGGTTGGCTCGGTATCGCCCTCGTGGTCGGCTTCGGCATCATGGTCGGCTGGCGAAACGAGCGGGCCGCCCGGGTCGCAGGCGAGATCGGCGCCGGGGTCTAGGCGGTCACGGCCGGTCACCCGTTCCGTCAACCCGACGAACGCTCGTATGCCTCGATGAACCCGTCAGGATCGCCGACCTGGCGGCATCCGGGCTCCACCGTCCCTGACTGGCCCCTACCGGTGAACCAGGGTCGTCCCCCATGGTGGTCGTGGGCTTTCTGGTCGATCCTGGAGGTATGAAAACTCTCACCAAAGCAACCGAAATGGCGCAGGCCACCCCTTCGACTCGCAACCGCTACATCGACTTGCTGCGGGTCTTCTCGATCTTTGTCGTAGTGGTTGGCCATTGGCTCATGGCGGTCATCACCATCGACGGCACCGGGGCCATCCACGGCAACAACATCCTCGGCATGGTGCCGTGGCTGCAGTTCCTCACCTGGGGGTTGCAGGTCATGCCGATCTTCTTCATCGTCGGAGGGTTCGCCAACTCGGCCTCCTGGACGTCCGCTCAGGCGAAGGGCATCGGCTATGCCGACTGGGTTCGCTCACGTATGAGTCGCCTGTTGCGCCCGACGCTGGTGTTTGCGGCCGTGTGGACGGGTCTCACCCTCCTGTTCGCCCACGTCGTGAGGCTGAGCCCGGAGACGCTGGAAGTCGGGACCATGCTCGTGGCCGTTCCCGTCTGGTTTCTCGGGGTCTACCTGCTCGTCATTCCGCTCGTACCGATCATGCTGCGACTCCATCAACGGTTCGGGCTTGTCGTTCCGCTCGTGCTCGTGGCCGCGGCCGCGTGTGTCGACGTGCTCGTGCGCGATCTCGGGTTGGTCGGCATCGGTTACGTCAACTACCTGTTCGTATGGGTGGCCGTCCACCAGCTCGGGTTCTTCTGGCGGGAAGGCAGGACCGCCGGTCGGTTCCGGGCCGGTCTGCTGGCGGCGCTGGGGCTGGCATCCCTCATCGTTTTGTCGAGCGTTGGTCTCTACTCACGAAGCATGCTCGGCGTGCCCGGTGAGGAATTCGGCAACACGCAGCCGCCCACCAGCATGCTCATGGCGGTCGGACTGTTCCAGTTCGGCATCGTGCTGGCGCTCGAGGATCCGGTGCGCCGCTGGCTCGAACGAGAGCGGGTGTGGGCAACGGTTATCTCGGCCAATGCGCTCGCCATGACCGTCTATCTGTGGCACCTTCCGGCGATGGCCTTCGGTGTGCTCTTTGCCATGGTCTCGGGGATTGGCCTGCGGGGCGAGGCGCTTACCGCCGATTGGTGGATGGCCCGTCCGGTGTGGGTGGCATCCCTGGCGCTCATCACCGTTCCCCTCGTCATGGTCTTCTCCCGCCTCGAACGGTCGGCTGGTCGTGCGGCGGCGCCCGGCGGACATGCGGTGACGGCCGTCGCCGGCGCGGCGGCAGCCGCAGTCGGTCTCGGACTGCTGGCGCTCGGTGGGTTCTACCGCTCCGACGGGCTCTTCGCCCTGGCCATCCTGCCACTCGGCCTGTTGGCGCTGGGCGCGATCCTGCTGGGGCAGATCGACCCGCTCCGGCCGGTGCGGCGCTGAGCAGCACGTCCCTGAGAAGGACACCTAGGCTCGTGGCCTAATGGCTGATCGCCCCAAGGTTGACGGCGAGTACACCCGGCGCGAGGTCTGGCCGCGCCGGGGAGATGAGGGTTATCTTCCGCCCGGCCAGCGGATCTCGGAGGCCATGCCCCGGTTTGGCATGCGACCCGGGTTGTTGGCTCCGCCCATACCGGACCATCCAATCCTGACCATTGCCGGCGATGTGGCCGAGAAGACAATCCTCGACCTCGAGCTCCTGTCGACGGTCGATCGGGTGGACGTGACCGCCGATTTCCACTGTGTCACGACGTGGAGCGTGCGGGATCTCCGATGGGGCGGATGGCGGCTCCGGGACGTGTGGGAGCAGCTCATCGTGCCAAATGCGCAGCCCGTCGGTGGTGCCACCCACCTGAGGGCGATCTCGTCGGATCGCTACTCGGCGGCACTGCCCATCGAAGACGCGCTGGCCGACGACGTGTTGATTGCCGATCGCCTCGAGGGTCGGCCCCTGACGCCGTTTCATGGTGCCCCGCTCCGCCTCGTTACTCCCGCCCACTTCGCCTACAAGAGCGTGAAGCACCTGGCGGCCCTGACCGTGCACACCTCCGCCCCGAAGGCTTCGGGCGGCTCGATGCAGCATCCCCGCGGCCGCGTCGAGCACGAGGAGCGCCACGGCCGGATCCCCGGCCGTCTCCTCCGCTGGCCCTATCGCCTGCTTGTCGTGCCAACCGCGATGCGGGCGCAGAGAGCTTCAGGGAACGCTTCGCGTTCCTTGGGAGCTACTTCGTAGCTCCATCCTGACCGGTGATCGGGGTTAGCGCATTGCGCATTGCGCACTGCGCTCAGAAATCCTCGTGGATCCTGCTCGGCGTTGGGCCGCGTTGGCCCTGGTACTTGGAACCGGCTTCTGAGCTCCCGTACGGGTTGTCGGCCGGGGTGGAGAGCTCGTAGAACGAGATCTGGCCGATCTTCATGCCGGGGTAGATGGCGATCGGGAGGGTCGCCACGTTGGAGAGCTCCAGGGTGATGTGACCGGAGAAACCCGGATCGATGAATCCGGCGGTTGAGTGGATGAGTAGACCCAGGCGGCCAAGGCTCGATTTCCCTTCGAGTCGGGCCACGACATCGTCGGCCAGGCTGACGAGCTCCAGAGTGGAACCGAGCACGAACTCGCCGGGGTGGAGCATGAACGGGTTTTCCTCGTCAGCCTCTACCTGCGTTGTGAGGTCGGGTTGGGGAGTGCGGGGATCGATGTAGGGGTAGCGGTGGTTCTCGAACGTCCGGAAGTACGAGTCGACGCGGACATCGATGCTGGACGGCTGGATGTTGGCCTCGACGAGGGGATCGACCTGGATCCGCTTCTCGGCGAGCGCCTCTTTCATGGTGCGATCGGAAAAGATCACGAGTGCTACTCCGCTCTTCGTGGAGCGGGTGAGGGGAATCGGACCCCCGTCCCGAGCTTGGGAAGCTCGTGTTCTACCATTGAACTACACCCGCGAGTTGCGCCATTGTACCGGGATTACGCCCGGCGGCCGAAGCTGCGGAACTCGTCCCGTGCTTCTTTGAAGTTCTTGCGGAGGCGGAGGAGCTGGCGTTCCAGCGGGTCGCCAACCTTCATGACATCGGGGCTGGAGACACCATCGAGGGCGCGGCGCAAGGCGTCCTTCACGTTGCTGAGCCATACCTTGACTCCCAGCACAATGGCGGTGCTGCCGAGCGTGAACCCTGCCGTCG
The DNA here is from genome assembly GCA_004283105.1 of Acidimicrobiia bacterium. Lineage (GTDB taxonomy): Bacteria > Actinomycetota > Acidimicrobiia > Spongiisociales > SHLN01 > SHLN01. The sequence continues at coordinate 14,299 of SHLN01000011.1, read as the reverse complement.
CAACCGGGATGGCAATCTCGGGAGCTCCGGCGGCCGAACCGATCACGGCGCCGGCTGCCGCCACCACTCCAAGTCCGGCGACCGCCCCGGCTCCAACTGCCTTGAGGGTGTGGGTCTCGGCTTCGAGGGCGAGTGCCTGCTCTTCATCCTTGATGGCCTGGATCCGGTGAGTGACCTTGCGTGAATTGCGCAGCACCCGTGAGCCGCGCCCCATCCGGAGTCCCATGCGGATGCGGGTGAGCACGTGGGAGTCTTTCTCCCACACGCCACCGTCGGCCAGCTTGCGACGGAGCCGGAGGCCTTCCTGCTTCGACATCCACTCTCCGAGTCGTGACTCGACGGTCTCTCGATCCGAGTAGACGATGGCGCTCTCGGTGATGGATCCGGGTGCGAACAGCCGGTCGAACAGACTCGGATTGGGTTCCTCGATAGAGGTTCGTGCTTCGGCGATGGCGCGACGCAAGTGCCCTGGTTCGATGCCGAGCTCCTCGGCCACGCGGTGCAGCGCCTTCTCGTCGAGAGTCGGAAGCGAGAGATCGTCGTCCACCTGCAATTCAACGGCGCGGCGGATGATGGTCTCGACCTCGTCCACACTGAGCGGCTCGCGCGGGGGCAAGTCGACCGTGCCCTGATAGGCCTCCCGGCGGCGCCGTTGCTCGAACTCCTGGGTCATGCTCCTATTGTGGCACGGGCGGCCCGAGAGCCTACCGGGCTATGCCGGAAGCTCTGGAGGGAGCACGATGATGGACGGCGACTCGGAGCCTGCCGTGCCCGTCAACTGGCGCTTACGGAGCCATTCGGTCATGAAGAGCACGATCCGCGCCGACCAGCTCATTTGCTCAGGTCCTTCGGTATGGTGATCCGAGTTCCACGCGTGACTCCAGCCGATGCTGATCGCGTCCTCCAGCGAGCGCAGGGTGACGTGCAGGAGCACCATGGCGGCCGCGAACTCCTCGATGCTGCGACCCGAGTTCATGAGTACCACAAACACCGGTCCGGTGATGAGGCTGAGAACGATGTGGCCGCGTACCCGGGCGAGGCGGATCCGATCCCGTTCATCGCGTCCGGCCCGACGTTTGGCGGCCGGCAGTGAGGGGTGCAGGGACACCGCCGGAGTGCGAGCGCCGCCGTACACCGGATCGTCGAGGGTCTCGAGCCGCCAGCGCGGCGGACGTCCATCGACCCGCCGGATGCGGTATCCGGCGGCTTCGTGACCGTCGGGGGTCACCGACCACTCGATGTCGGGCATCGGACCTCTTCCTCACATGACAAGCACTGCGGTGCCCCGCGTGGTGCCTCTGCTGACATCGTAGAGGGCGGCACCGGCTTCCGAGAGGCGATACTCCTGGATGGCGGTCCTCACCGGGAGCTCGGCGGCCAGCTCGAGAAACGACGATGCGTCTGCGCGCGTGTAGTTGGCGACGCTTCTCAGCTGGCGCTCGCGCCAGAGGAGGTCGTAATCGAACTCCGGGATGTGGTCGAGGTGAATGGCGTTGATCGAGACGACGCCGCCGGGAGCCAGTGCACTGAGGGCGGCCACGACGATGTCCCCAACCGGGGCAAACGTCACCGCCGCATCCAACCGGGTCGGCACCTCGGTCCGGTAGTCGCCGGCCCAGACGGCCCCGAGCCGGCGTGCCCGGGCCTGTTCGGCTTTCGAACGGGTCGCCACAAACACCTCACAGCCCCAGTGAACGGCCACCTGAATGGCCAGCGAGGCGGAGGCCCCAAATCCATATAGGCCGAGTCGCCCACCGGGTTTGATCCCCGACACCTTGAGTGCCCGGTATCCGATGACGCCGCCACACAGCAGGGGGGCAAGCTCGAGATCCGTCGGCCCCACCGGCATAGCCAACGCGAAGTCGGCGCGAACGACGATCTGCTCGGCGTATCCACCATCGCGATCCCACCCTGTGAAGGTGGCGGCCTCGCACAGGTTCTCGAGCCCATCACCGCAGAACCGACAGGTGCCGCACGCACTCGCCAGCCACCCGATTCCGGCTCGATCACCCACGGCCCAATTGGCTACCTGCGCGCCCACGGCCCTAACCCGTCCAACCACCTGATGTCCGGGAACGACCGGCAGGGCACGAGCAGCCAGGTCCCCTTCGACGATCTGCAGATCCGTCCGACACACCGCACAAGCAGCGACATCGATGACCAGCTCATCGGGCCCGGGTACCGGTTCGGCGATATCAACCTCGGTGAGCGGCGCGCCATCGATCGATGCTGGTTTGGAAAGCTGCATCACCCGCATGACTCAAGGGTACGTCGGTGGGCGGACCGCTTCTCGCTGCTCGTCACTCGCTGCTCGCCTCTGCCCGGTGTGTGGTCCGACCCTCGACTCTCGACCCGAAGCGAGAAGCAAGGAGCGAGTAGCGAGGTTCTCCCGCATTCTGTCCGGCGGCTTGCTCTACCCTGCTGCCGTGGATCTCTTCGACATCAACTCCCTCTTTCCGCAACTCGTGCTGGCGTTGGGGGCCGCCCTCGCCGGCGGGAACGGGTTGGCACTCTGGCATCATCGGCAGGGGAAACGCCCGGAGGACCTGGGAGAGCTGCGGGTCGGCCGGGCTCGCTGGCTTGTCGTCGTCGGTTTGATCATGGCCGGCTGGGGCCTGGCAACGCTCATCACGTGATGCGATGAAGAAGACCGTCCTCACCCTCGCCCTGCTGGCGCTTCTGCTCGGTGCCTGCCGGGCCGAGTCGATCACCCGCCTGCGGATCGCCCCGGAGGGCACGGCCACCGTGATCAGTGAGTTCGCCTTCGACGAGGAGGCGTTGGCCATCATCGGTGATCTCGACGACACGCCCGAGGACGTGCTCCGGGCGCTGTCGGAGTTCATCGATCCGTCGGCGCTACCGGTGGCTGCGGCCGGCGTCGAGCCCGAGCAGTTCGTGCGGGGTGACCTCCAGGGCATTCGGGTCACAATCCCCGGACTCGACCCGGACGAGGTGGCAGCTCAGCTCTCCTCTGGAGACAGCATCATCGACGACATCACCCTTTCCCTCTCGGATGGAACCCTCCGCATGGCGGGTCGGACCCGGGATGTGTCTGATTTCGAGCGCGCCCGACTGCTGTCGCTCGTCCCCGGAGATCTGTCGGAGATCCTGTCGCTCGTCCTGCAGATAGAGGTCCCCGGTGAGGTGTCGAGTCACAATGCCGACCGGGTCCTCGCTGATGGCCTTCTCGAGTGGGATCTGCTCACTGCCGTCACCGAGGGGGAGGGAGTTGACGTCTCGGTCGCGGCGGCGGTCGACCCCGATTTCCGGTTTGTTGATCTCGAGGGAGAGCCGTTCCAGGAGCCCGAGCCGGTTGGGCAGTCGTCGACCGCCTGGTGGGTGGCTGTGATCCCGTTCCTGCTGGCCGGGGTGGTCTCATGGATCATCATCCGCCTCATACGACGGAGGAGGCGACTCCCCGAAATCGAGGGCTTCACACCGCCGGAGATAGCATCGGACGATGAACGATCCAGCAACTCTCCTCGCATTTGACCCCACCGACGGCACCGTCATTCGCACCCCGCCCGGCACCGGATATGGCTACTGGGTGGGTGGCCACAAGGTCGGGTTCGACCCCGATTCCGGCACGTTTGCGATCTTCTACCGGGAGCGCACGCCCCTCGAACACGGCCGGGGCGGCCGGTGTGCCGTGGCCGTCAGTTCAGACGGGATCGACTTCACCGAAGTGTGGAGTGCCGACAAGGCGGAGTTCGCCTCCAGCTCCATCGAGGTCGGTCACTGCCTTCCGACGCCGGATGGTGGATGGCGTCTCTACATCTCATATGAGCGAGCGGGATCGAGCGTGTGGCGCATCGACGTGATGGAAGCGGCCTCTCCAGAGCTCCTGCAGGCGCAGAGTCGCCGCACGGTTCTCGAGCCAGGCGAATACGGCCTCACCTACATCAAGGACCCGTTCGTGTACGCCGACGACACCGGCTATCGCCTCTATGCAGCCGTTCCGGCCCGACAGGGACCCCTCGTTATCGGGGACAAGGTGCAAGCGGGTCCGCTCGACGCGACCGTGCTCGCCGTCTCGGACGACGGGCTGATCTTCCCGACCGTCGAGTATGTGTTCGAGGCCCCCGGCGACAACAGCTGGCACGGCCGCCGGGCCCGCCTCAGCTCCCTCATTCCCTGGGAGGACGGCTACCTGGCGACATGGGACGGTGGCCGGACCTACTACGACAACTATGAGGAGTGGTGCGGCCTCGCCCTCAGCCCCGATGGCACGAAGTTCGAACGGATAGACACCGGGGGTCCGTGGGTGAGGAGCCCGTACGGGTCGGTCCGGTACGTATATGCCCTCCGGGTCGAGAACGAGGTGTTCTTCTACTACGAGTACACGCGGGAGGACGGCTCGCACGACCTGCGGGTGTGGGTCGCAGAGATCTAGCGAGCCAATCCGACGTCGACATCAACAACAACGTCAACAAGAACGTCGACTTCGACTTCAACATCAAGCGGGCAGCGGGCAGCGGGTCGCGGGTTAGCCTCGCGTCATGGACCATTTTGACAACCTGACGACCGAGCGACCCACCTTCGTTACCCACCTCGAGTGCAGCGCCACCGGCAAGCAGTACGAGCCCGATCGCCTCTACGGCCTGTCGGACGCCGGCAAGCCGCTCCTCGTCAAGTACGACCTCGACGGTATCTCGGCCGCTCTCGACAAGCCGACCCTGGCGGCCCGTCCTCCCGACATGTGGCGGTATCGCGAGTTCCTTCCCGTCCGCGCTGCCGAGCACATCGTTTCGCTCGGCGAGGCGATCACTCCGCTCATTCACCTCTCGAACGAAGAGGCTCGTCTCGGGGCTCGATCGATCATCGTCAAGGATGAGTCGCGGCTCCCGACGGCATCGTTCAAGGCGCGCGGTCTGGGAATGGCCGTCACGATGGCCAACGAGCTCGGGGTGCGACGGGTGGCGATGCCCACCAATGGGAACGCCGGAGCTGCCCTGGCGGCCTACGGCAGCCGGGCGGGCATGGAGGTGTACGTTTTCTGTCCCGCCGATACGCCGGAGGTGAATGTCCGGGAGATCGCCCTACTCGGCGCCCGGGTGTGGCGAGTCAACGGCCTCATCAACGATTGCGGGAAGATCGTCGGAGCCGGCAAAGAGGAGATGGGATGGTTCGACTTCTCGACGTTGAAAGAGCCATACCGGATCGAAGGCAAGAAGACGATGGGACTCGAGCTGGCAGAACAGATGCAGTGGGACCTTCCCGATGTCATCTTCTATCCCACCGGCGGCGGCACGGGCATCATCGGGATGTGGAAGGCGTTCAACGAGCTCGAGGCTATGGGCTGGATCACGCACAAGCCCCGTCTGGTTGCGGTCCAGGCGGAGGGGTGCGCCCCGATCGTCAAGGCCTACGACGAAGGAAAAGATCACGCCGACCTGTGGGAGGACGCCGCTACGGTCGCGGCAGGCATCCGGGTTCCGGCCGCCATCGGAGATTTCTTGATTCTCGAGGCTGTCCGCGAGAGCGGCGGGTTTGCTCTTGCCGTTCCTGATTCCGAAATCGAGCAAGCCCAGGCGGTCGCCGCGGCCCGCGACGGCGTGATGATGAGCCCGGAGGGTGCGGCGACTCTGGCCGGCTATGAGCGAGCGCTCGAAGCGGGGCTCGTCGACCGGGACGAGCGCGCCCTTCTCTTCAACTGCGGACACGGCCTCAAGTACCCCATGCCGCCGGCAGACGAGGCGCTCGATCACACCCGGCCCATCGACTTCGCCGCTCTGGCGGTCGCGGCCCATCCGTCTGACCTCTGATATGGCAGAGATCGTCATCAGCGAGTTCATGGATGAGGACGCGGTGGCCGGCCTCCAGGCCGACTTCGACGTCCACTACGACCCCAACCTGGTGGACGCCCCGGAGGACCTGGCCGGCTTGCTTGCCGACGCCCGGGCGCTCGTTGTTCGCAATCGGACGCAGGTTCGGCCCGACCTGCTGGCGGCGGCTCCCCGGCTCGAAGTGGTTGGACGCCTCGGGGTCGGTCTCGACAACATTGATGTCGACGCCTGTCGGGAGCGGAGCGTCGAGGTCCGAACCGCCGGCGCCGCCAACGCCAACGCCGTTGCCGAGTATGTGATGGGGGCGGCCTTTGCCCTCGTGCGCGGCGCGCTTCTGGCGTCGATTCGCGTGGCGGAGGGAGTGTGGCCCCGTCAGGAGATGGTGGGAACCGAACTGGCCGGTCGCCGGATGGGCCTCGTCGGTCTCGGTGGGATTGCCCGGCTCGTCGCCACCAAGGCAGCCGCCCTCGGGATGGATGTCATCGCCCACGATCCGATCCTCCCGGCCGACGACCCGGCCTGGCACCTGGCGACCTCAGTCGAGCAGGGGACGCTCCTCGGGGAGGCCGACATCATCAGCTTGCATGTACCACTCCTCGATTCGACCCGTCACCTCATCGGGCCGGGCGCCATCGCCGCGATGAAGCCGGAGGCGATCGTCATCAACACCTCTCGCGGGGGCATTGTCGACGAGGATGCGCTGCTGGCGGCGCTTCGATCCGGCCGGCTCGGGGGCGCAGCGCTCGACGTATTCGAGACCGAGCCGGTGGGGCCCGACCAGCACGAACGGTTCGCCGGGGTCCCCAATCTCATTCTCACCCCGCACATCGCCGGCCTCACCGAGGAGTCACAGCGCCGGGTAGGCGAGGTGACTGCCGAGAACGTGCGTGACGTATTGAGAGCTAGCGAGGTGTGATGACGACCATCTCCTGTGTTGGCATTGCCGTTCTCGACTACCTCTTCTCGATGGCCGAGCTTCCGGATGGGGGCGGGAAGCATTACGCCACCGGGTACCGGGAGGTGGGCGGCGGCGTGGCTGCCAATGCTGCCGCCGCCATTGCCAGGCTCGGCGGGAAGGCCCGCTATGTCGGGCGTATTGGAGACGACCCGGTTGGAGCTCGCATCGTTGCCGACCTGGCCGCCCTCGGGGTCGATGTCTCCGGAGTCGAGGAAGTTGATGGCGTTTCCTCACCCGTGTCGGCGGTTCTCGTCGATCGTGCCGGTGAGCGCACCATCATCAACTACACCTCGGACGCCTTGTTCGCCGCTGGGGACGCGTCCGCGGCGGCCGACATGACGGACGTGGACGGGGTCCTTGTCGACGTTCGGTGGCCGGCAGGCGCGGCCCGGGCGCTGGCGGCGGCGGCTGAAGCCGGCATCCCGTCCGTCTTCGATTTCGATCGCCCGATGACCGACGGCGGGAAGTCGCTCCTCGCTCTCGCCAGTCACGTCGTCTTCTCGGAGACGGCGCTTGCCGAGACGGCGTCCGTCGGCGATCCGGGGGAGGGCTTGCTGGTCATCCGGGAACGGACCGGGGCGTTTCTGGCCGTTACCACCGGTGCCGGCGGGGTGTGGTGGCTGGACGATGGGATGGAGGTCCGCCATCAACCGGCCTTTCCGGTCGATGTGGTCGATACCGTTGGGGCCGGAGACGTGTTCCACGGCGCCTTCGCCCTGGCACTGGCGGAACGCCAACCGGAACCGGCTGCGCTGCGATTTGCGGCGGCGGCGGCGGCGCTCAAGTGTGCCAGGCCGGGAGGACGGGCCGGCACACCGGCCCGCGAGGAAGTGGAAGAGCTATTGAAAGGCGATCGGTGATGGAAGCAGGAAAGCTCTGGGGATTGCGGCGGCTGGCCGACGATGCCGGCCGATTCAAGATGCTGGCGGTCGACCAGCGGCCTCCTATCAAGAACCTCATCGCAGAGCGACGCCAGAGTGAGTCTGCCTCCTACGAAGATGTGTGTGATTTCAAGGCCCTTCTCGTCGAGGAGTTGGCCCCGTTCGCATCTGCGTCCCTCCTGGACCCGCACTTCGCCTACCCGGCTGCGATTCACCTCGTTCCGCCATCGCAGGGTCTTCTGCTCACGCTGGAGGACTCCATCTTCGAGGACACTTCCGAGGGGCGCCGTTCGGCTGAGATCGACAACTGGAGCGTCGGCAAGATCAAGCGGGCCGGGGGAGATGCGGTCAAGGTTCTTGCCTGGTACCGGCCCGATGCCGCCCCCGAGATCCTCGAGCACCAGTACGAGTTCGTGCGCCGCATCGGCGACGCCTGCCGTCGCTACGACATCCCGTTCGTGTTCGAATTGCTCGTGTACGCCTTTGCCGGGGCGGCCACCCACACCACCGATTACGTCGAGGACACTGCCAAGCGGGCAGAGGATGTGATTGCCAGCGTTGAGGCGTTCGCCGACCCGTCCTTCGGGGTGGATCTCTTCAAGCTCGAGAGCCCGTTCCCGGCCGGCGACGTGCCCGACCGGGCCGAAGACGACGGCTCTGTGCAAGCGGCCTTCGATGCCCTCGGCCGGGCGGCCGGGAGACCCTGGGTCATGCTGTCGGCGGGAGCAACCCAGGAGGCGTTCGCTCGCATTCTCGAATACGCCTATGCGGCCGGAGCCAACGGATACCTGGCGGGCCGGGCCATCTGGTGGGATGCCTGCCAGGCTTTCCCCGACCTTGAGGCGATGCGGGGCCGACTGCGGGTCGACTCGGTCCCGTACATGGAACAGCTCAACCGGCTCACCGACGAACTCGCCGTGCCCTGGACGACCGATCCCGGTGTGCTCGGGGCGGCGACGCTGGACGGAGCCGGAGCGGGATTTCGGAACGAGTACACCGACTTCGGAACGGCGTCATGACGGTCGGTGTCATCGCTCTCGGCCGGCCAACGTTCGACGTCGAATACGCCGGGGAGGTGGCGGCCGAGGCGTTTGCCATACTCGACGGTGTCGCCCCGGGATTCGTGGGAGGCCGCGACGTCCTGTTCGACGCAGCGAGTACTAGCCGGGCCATCGACGACCTCGAACAGCAGGACCTGTCGGCGCTCATCGTCCTTCAGGTCACGTTCACCGACGCCACGATGACGGCCGAGCTTGCCACGGCTATCGACGCGCCACTCATCTTCTGGGCATTCCCAGAGGATCGCACCGGGGCGAGGCTCCGGCTCAACGGTTTGTGCGGCATCAACCTCGCCGCCCACGCCCTGCGCAGGCGCGGCCGGGACCTGGCATACCTCTACCTGCGGGCCCACGACCGGCAGGCTCCCGATGAACTTGCTCGGCTGCTGGCCGGGGGCACCAACGTCGACCGGGCGGCTCGCATCGTGCCGGCGGCCGGGGAGCTATCGACAAGCGCGCTGCGGGCCGCCGAGCAAGTGGAGGAGTCACTCGACGGGCTCCGGACGGGGGTGATCGGCGACTACCCGGATGGATTCGATCCGTGCCGGTACGACGTGGAGGCCGTCCGTCGACTCACCGGGGTTACCGTCGACCGGATCGAACTCGCCGACCTGTTTGCCGCGGCCGATTCCGTACCGCCGGAGACCCTCACCGAAGCGCGGGGCCGGGCAGCGACCGCGCTCGGGCCCCTCGATGATCTCGATCAGACGGCACTCGACAGCAGCCTGCGTCTGTATGGCGGTATGCGCGAGCTGGCCGGAAGCAGAGAATGGTCGGGAGTGGCCACGAGGTGCTGGCCGGAATGCTTTGCCGAGTACGGGGGCGCCGCCTGTGCCCCGCAGGCGATGCTGACCGATGACGGGATTCCCGGCATGTGCGAGGCCGATGTGTACGGCAACCTGACCAGCCTCATTCTCAACGAGCTGGCCGCGGAGGCCCCGTTCGTGGCCGACCTGGTGGACATCGATGCAGCCGGGGATACCGGTGTCTTCTGGCACTGCGGTCTGGCGCCGCTCAGCATGGCGGATCCCGAGATCGATCCAACCCCGACCGTGCATTCCAATCGGCGCAAGCCGCTGCTTCATGAGTTCCCCCTCAAACCCGGCCGGGTGACGATCTGCCGCCTGAGCCAGGCCGGTGACGCCCACAAGCTCGTCGTCGGGGGCGGTGACATGCTGGCGGCCCCGCTCCCGTTCTCAGGAACGGCGGGAACTATCCGCTTCGACAAGCCGGCCGGTGATGTTCTTGCCACCATCATGGCCGAGGGGCTCGAGCATCACTATGGAATTGTGTATGGCGAGTACGAGGAGGAGCTCCTCGCCCTGGCCGCCCGGTGGGAGCTGCCGGTTGTCAATCTGACTTGAGGTCTACGGGAAAGGACGAGTCGTGACAGAGGAGATTCGGTACGGGATCATCGGTGCCGGGATCATGGGGATAGAGCACGTACAGAACGTGAACAACATCGATGACGCCGTCATCACCGCCATTGCAGATCCGATCGAGGGCATGCGGGCGTGGGGGGCGGCCGAGGCCAACGGTGAGGTCGAGCTGTTCGAGGACTACCGGGACCTGCTGGCTTCCAATCTGGTGGACGCGGTTGTGGTGGCGACTCCAAACATGACCCACGCCGACGTCATGGAGGATGTCCTGTCGGTCGACGGTCTTCACGTCATGGTCGAGAAGCCCCTGGCAACCACGGTGGCCGATTGCCGGCGCATCATGGCGGCCGCCGAGGGCCACGACGGTGTCGTCTGGGTCGGCCTCGAATACCGGTACATGCCCGCCGCTGCCCGGCTCATCGCGGAAGTGAAGGCCGGCGCGGTCGGGACGCTTCGCCATCTCGCCATCCGCGAGCACCGGTTTCCGTTCCTCCCCAAAGTGGGCGATTGGAACCGCTTCAACCGCAACACCGGTGGCACGCTGGTTGAGAAATGCTGTCACTTCTTCGACCTCATGAACGTCATTGTCGATTCCGATCCGGTCCGGGTGATGGGGAGCGGCGGGCAGGATTTCAATCACCTCGACGAGGAGTACGACGGCGAGGTCCCGGACATCATGGACGCTGCCTTCGTCATCTTCGAGTACGCCGACGGGACCAGGGCCCTGCTCGACCTGAGCATGTACGCCGAGGCCAGCAAGCATCAGGAAGAGATCTCCGTGCTCGGCAATGCCGGCAAGGTAGAGGCGCTCACACCGGGGGCCGTCCACCGGGGCGCAGACCCGCGCCAGATCGTTCGTGTCGGCAACCGGGAGAAGTCGGTGGTTGAGGAGTACGAGGTCACCGATGAGCGGATCCGTACGCAGGGGGGCCACCACGGCTCCAGTTACATCGAGCACCTCGAATTCATCGCCGCCATCCGGGCCGGTCTCCCGGCCACGGTGACGCTGGCCGATGGCCTGCTGTCGGTGGCCATGGGTGTGGCGGCTCAGATGGCTATCGCCGAGGGGCGGATCGTTGAGATGGCAGAGGTTCTCTAGCTCCGACTAGAAGCTTGCCGCCCACTCGGCGGTCAGTTCGCGATGTCGATCCCGTGCTTCCTCGGAGAACACGAGCATGAGCTGATCTTCGAAGAGGTATCCGTGCTCGGCCGGGTAGTTGAGCTCGAGCCACTCTGAGTACTGGTTCTGCTCTACCCGGTCGTATACCAGGACCCCCTGGTATCGGTATCCACCCGAATAGCGGGTGATGAGGCCATCCTCAACGGTGAACGACTGCGGACCCACCCAGGGCTCGATACCACCGATCTCGAAGAAGAGATTGGACTGATGCCAGATACAGGTCACCTCGATCCCGTCCGCCAGGCATTCGGCCCCGAGGGTGCCCCCGGTGGCGTGGAGGTATTGGGACTCGAGGGCCGTCTGGTTTTCGTGCAGGTAAACGCTTCCGAAGAACGGGGTAGTAGAGGAGCACTCGACATCGTGGCACCACTCGGCGTCCGGGCTCAGGAGAGCCTGGAACTCCTCGACCCGGCCGGCGTCGTACAGCTGGTTGAAGCGCTCGGCCATCTCCAGCGGAGTCCAGCGTCCCTGGTCGGCCGGGTAGGCGTCTCCTCTCGCCACGGCGAGGCCGACGGCCGCCAGCAGAAAGGCGGCGGCCACGACGCCGAGCGCGAGCAACGGGCGGCTTCGGTCGGCCGCGGGCTGCGGGGCGGGTTCACCGATGGTCTGCATGCGCCTCCACGGACGGAGTCGTCTGCCTTCAGCGTAGTTACCGCCGGAGGGCTACTCGGGGCGACTATCCCTTGGTGGAGCCGGCCAGGAGCCCGCTCACGAAGTATCTCTGCAGCGAGAAGAACACGGTTAGCGGCAAGATCATCGTCACGAAGGCGGCGGCCGTGAGGATATGCCAGTCCTGACCGCGGCTGCCCGTCACATTGGCGAGGACCACGGTCACCGGTGCGACGTTCTCCGCCGTGCCGACGAACGTCACCGCGATCAGGTAGTCGTTCCAGGTCCAGAGGAACTGGAAGATGGCGAAGGCTGCCAGCGCCGGAACGGAGAGAGGCACGATCAGCTTCCAGAAGATCGTGAAGTGATCTCCTCCGTCGATGCGCGCCGACTCGATGACGTCGCGGGGCAGGGTCGACATGTAGTTCGTGAGCAGGAACACCGCCAACGGCATGCCGAAGCCGGTATGGGTCGCCCACACACTGAATGATGTCCCCTGTAAGTCGAGATCGGGGAAGATCGTGAGATCGAGCCCGAACAGCCCGACGTGCGCTCCCCCCACATACAGCTGCAGCAACGGGATGAGCGACATCTGAATCGGGATCGCCATCAGCGACACGAGCAGGATGAACAACCAGCTACGCCCCGGGAAGTCCATCCACGCGAACGCGTAGGCGGCAAAGGCGGCAATGGCGATCGGGATGATGGTGGCCGGGATGACAATGGCCAGCGAGTTGAGCAGGGCGTCGCCCATGCCGGGGGCGCCCGAACCGGTGCCGAACAGCACGAAGTCGTAGTTGTCGAGGGTGAACGACGGATCCGTGAACCATGTCCACCACCCGGTCGTCTTGATCTCGGCTTCGGTGCGAAAGGAGCTGATGAACAGACCAAGGGTCGGGATCAGCCAGATGATGACGAGCACCCAGACGATGATCTTGGTGCCGCCCTGGCTCAGGCGCCGGAAGAGTCGGCCACCAACCGACGGGTCGGGGACTGCGTCGAGGCGGGTTTTGTCGGTTGTGACTGTCATCGGAGGGCTGCCTCCTTCTGCACCCGGCGGATATTTATCACCATGATCGGAGCGACGAAGATGAGTAGCACCGTCGCCAGAGCCGCACCCCGGCCGGCCTGCGTGAAGCGGAAGGCCTGGTCGAACATCTCGTTGGCGATCACGTTCGTGTCGAACTCACCGTTCGTCATGACCTTGACGATGTCGTACACCTTCATGACCACGACGATGAGCGTCGTCACCACCACCGCGATGGTGGAGCGGATGTTGGGAATGGTGACCCGCCAGAAGATGTCGCGGTCGGTGGCGCCGTCCACTCTGGCTGCCTCAACCTGATCTCCGGGCACCGCTTTGATGGCCGAGGACAGGATGACCATTGCAAACCCGGCCTGAATCCAGATCATCACGATGATGAGGAAGAACGTGTTCCAGGGCAGCCGGATGAGCCAGGGGACCGGATCCCGGCCGATGAAGTCCATGACGGCGTTGAGGGCACCGATCTGGGTCTCACCGGGCGGCTGGAAGTTATACACGAAGCGCCAGATGACCGAGGCGCCGACCATGGAGATGGCCATCGGAAGGAAGATGATCGCTTTGGCGACCCGTTCGCCCCGCTCCATGCGGTTGGTGACCGCGGCTACGAACAGTCCGAGCCCGGTCGCGAAGACGGTGACAGAGAACACCCACCAGAGGTTGTTCCAGATGACGCCGCTCAGAACCGTGAACATGGCGAATAGAACGCCGGTAAGGCCGATTCCGAGCCATCCGAGTGTGCTCGGGTTCTCGAAGTCGGCGTTTACGCCGATCTCCCGGCCCCGGTAGACGGCCAGACTGAGGCCGACCACGATGCCGATGACGCCGACGATGAACAGCCGGCTCGTGAAGATGTCGCCAACGCCGGAAACATTGAAGAGGTCGTCGTTCGTGAAGATCCACTGGAAGTTGTCGATCCCGATCCAGTTCTCACTTCTGCGGTCCTTGAGGGCAAGCACGGCGGTTCGGATGGTCGGGATGACAAGCGTGATGCCGACTGCAAACAGGGCCGGACCGACGAACACCCACGGGCGTACCTTGTCGGCCAGCTCGGCTCTTCGGGTTGGGGGGAGGTCGCGCAACTGTCCGAGGCCGGCTCCCACACCCGCACCGACGACACCGCCGGCGATGATGGTGAAGAATCCGCCCCCTACCCCGTTCCCGTTGAGAAAGCCACCCACCAGCAGGCCCAACAGCAGTCCGAGCATGCCGGTGAAGAGGCTCCACTGGGTCCGCGCCAGATCCAAGACTTTGTTCATGGCGAAGAACAGGGCAAAGAACCCCAGAACGGTCAGTAGCACCCCGATCAGCGTCGATATCACAGCACCCAAGGCGACCTCCTTCTGTCGCAAGACTAGAAGGCCGGGTGGGTCGAATGCAAAGAGAAGCGGGGGGGGGGGGGGGGG